>NZ_JBSFWT010000113.1:0-21150 GCF_053594975.1 Streptomyces sp. NPDC002537 | reverse complement strand
GTCCGGATCCAGGCCGCAGACTCAAACGCCGGACGGGCTGAATTGTGCGGACCGTGGCCTTGAGCCTGCGGGCCCGCAGTGTGCGGACCACGGTCCGCGAAATCCAGCCCGTCCGGCGATTGAGGACAACGCGGCGAAGCCGTGTTGCGGGGCCACAGGGCAGAGCCCCGCGTGAGGGAATCAGCCTGCCGTCGGGCGGCGCGTGCCGCCCCGACGGACCGCGTTGCCCGGGCGGGTGCCGCCCGAGCGGCGGGAGCGCTCGCCGTTGCCGAAGCCGCGGAAGCCGCCGTTACCGCTGCCGTTGCCGCCGCCCTCCGGGCGCTTGCGGGCGCGGCCGCCGCCACCGCCGGAGCGGGCCGGCTGCTGCACGGGAGCGGGCGGCGCGATGACGACCGCGACGCCGCTGGGCTCGCGCGCCCCGGTGATGCGCTCCATCTCCGGGTCGCGGGGGTGCGTCTTGATGACGTTCGGGGTGATCTTCGCGGTGACCATCATGCGCGTCATCTCCCGCCGCTGCTCGGGCAGGACGAGGGTGACGACCGTGCCGGACTCGCCCGCGCGGGCCGTGCGGCCGCCGCGGTGCAGGTAGTCCTTGTGGTCCATCGGCGGGTCGACGTTCACGACGAGGTCGAGGCCGTCGATGTGGATGCCGCGCGCGGCGACGTTGGTGGCGATCAGCGCGGTGACCTGGTCCGTACGGAACAGCTCCAGGGTGCGGTTGCGCTGCGGCTGGCTCTTGCCGCCGTGCAGCGCCCCGGCGCGTACGCCCGCGGCGAGCAGCTTCTTCACCAGGCGGTCGGCGCCGCGCTTGGTGTCCACGAACATGATCACGCGGCCCTCGCGCGCCGCGATCCGGGTGACCGCGTCCTTCTTGTCCGCCTCGGTGAGGAAGAACAGGTGGTGGTCCATCGTGGCGACCGCGCCCACGGAGGCGTCGACGGAGTGCGTCACCGGGTCGGAGAGGAAGCGGCGCACGAGGCGGTCGACGTTGCGGTCGAGGGTCGCGGAGAACAGCATGCGCTGGCCCTCCTGGTCGACCTGGTCGAGCAGCTTGGTGACCTGCGGCAGGAAGCCCATGTCGGCCATCTGGTCGGCCTCGTCCAGGACGGTGATCCGGACGCTGCCGAGCTTGCAGTCGCCGCGCTGGATCAGGTCGGCGAGCCGGCCAGGGGTCGCGACCAGCACCTCCGCGCCGCGCGCGAGGGTCTGGGCCTGCCGCCCGATGGACATGCCGCCGACGACCGTGGCGATCCGCAGGTTCACGGCGGTGGCGTACGGGCTGAGGGAGTCGGTGACCTGCTGCGCCAGCTCGCGGGTGGGGACGAGGACGAGGGCCAGCGGGCGCCCCGGCTCGGCGCGGCGGCCGGCCGTACGGGCGAGCAGCGCCAGGCCGAAGGCGAGGGTCTTGCCGGAGCCCGTGCGGCCGCGGCCGAGGACGTCACGGCCCTGGAGCGAGTTGGGCAGCGTCGCGGCCTGGATCGGGAACGGCTCGGTGACGCCCTCCCGGGTCAGCGTGGCCAGCAGGCCGTTCGGCATGTCCAGGTCGGCGAAGGAGGCCACGGGCGGCAGCGCCGGGGTGGTCGAGACCGGGGTCTCGAACTCGCCGCCCTGGACCGGTGCCGCGGGCCGGCGGCGCGAGGACTGACCGGACTGACCGCCGCGCGCGGGCTGACCGCCACGCTGACGCGGCGGGCGGGACGCGCGGCCGCCGCCCTCACCGGAGGACGAACCGGAGGACGACGAAGCGGAGGAAGCGGAGCGGGCGGAGCGAGTCATGCGGGGACCTTCCCTCAAAGGGGGTGGCACGCCCGGAGGAGAGACTTCGCTTCGCGGGGCCCGTCGGGACGGACGGGCGATGGCGGAAAGCCTGGGGCGCGCTGGTGCGGAGACAGCGGTGACAGCGGAGGTGCTGCGCGGAGAGTGCTGCGGGGGCAGCAATGGGGCCCGCACCCAGTGGTGCGGGCCCCATCGCGAATGCTTCACCCGGCGGAAGCGACGGACGTCAGGGCCTTACGGCACGAGTCCTGTCGGCGTCCGCTCCGGGCGGGCAGAGGTTCGTCAGATGCCGACGATGTTCTCGGCCTGCAGGCCCTTCTGGCCCTGCGTGACGTCGAAGGAAACCTTCTGGCCCTCGAGCAGCTCACGGAAGCCGGTGGAGGCGATGTTCGAGTAGTGGGCGAAGACGTCCGGGCCGCCGCCGTCCTGCTCGATGAAGCCGAAGCCCTTTTCCGAGTTGAACCACTTCACGGTGCCAGTAGCCATGTCTATCTCCTTAGTGAATGGGATGGGCCCCACACCGGAATAGACCGGCAAAAACAAAAATGCGCCTTCGGCTACATAACCGTCAGGCGCACACGAGTTCATGGGTACCACAACTGCAACTTCAGTCGACCATAACACACGGCGGCTTCCCCCGTAACCCCCCGTTTTTCCCGCCGCCGGCCGCGGACCGGGCACAGGCCGTGCGGGGCCCAGGGCTACAGCTCGACGCCCTGGGCGCGGGCGTGCCGGTCCGCGGCCACCTCCGCCTCCGCCTCGTCGAGGTACACCTCACAGACGAGCCTGCCGTCCGCGGTCATGTTGTGCTCCAGCTCCCACAGGCTCAGCTCGCCGCCGCCCTCCAGCAGGAACGCGTGCTCGTAGAAGCGGCACCAGGTCGCGTCCCGGCCGGTGCCCCGCCGCCGCGGCTTGGTGATCAGCGCGATGTGGTGGCCGAGCGCCTCCTGGAGCAGCTCGCGCACCACCTCGCCGGGCCCGTCCTCGTTCTCCGCCCGGCGCAGCAGCCGCCGGGCGTGGTCGGGCGAGGCGTCCGAGACGTACTCCCGGCGGGGCTGGGTCGGGCCCATGGCCAGCAGCAGCTCCTCCGCCAGCCAGGCGGGCAGCTCCTCCGCCTCGCTGCCGGGGCCGATGCCCCCGCCGATCCGCTCGTGGACCCGCCGCTCCGCCTGGTCGAGGGCGTCCTCGCGCGCATAGAGCTCGTAGAGGAACCGCTCGTCCGGGCCGGTGTCGTGCTCCAGCTCGAACAGCAGCAGGCTGCTTCCGTCGGCGAGCAGGAAGATGTGCCGGTAGGTGTTGCAGCGCAGCGGGCGCGCCTCGTCGTTGCGCTGGCGGTACGAGCGGAGCTCCGCCTGGTGCATCAGGGCGGTCCGCAGCCGTGCGAGGACGGCCTCGTCGATCTCGAACCCGTTCTGTGCCCGTTGCAGCAGATCCGTCACGTGCTCGACCGGTGTGCGCTCCGCCGGGGCCGTATCGGCGGGCGCGGAACCGGCGAAGGTGGACGCCCCTCCTCCGCGCTCCGCGCGCCCCCCGGTTTCCTCGCGCTCCGTGCCCTTGCCGCCGCTTCCGCTCTCACCCGCTCGCGAGTTCTCCATGCCGCTCGTCCTCCCGACGCTCGCCTCGCCACGGCCCACCCCGCGCACTTACCGTAGCGGCGCGAACACGGCATGGGTGCCGGGTTCGGGCGAACTGGTCGGGTCACCCGACCGGACCCGTCACCGAACGCACCGCCGTCTACGCGCCGAGCGTCCGGGACATGGACGCTCCCCCCGGGCCCATCGTGATCACCGCGGCCGGCTCCGGCCCCGCCACCGCCCGCGTCCGGCCGTTCGCACAGGACGGCCATCCACCGCCGTTCCTGGGCAGACGCCTCGAACGGCCGGTGGCGTCGCCCCTGCCGCACACGCTGCGTACGGTGGCCGACGTCACCCCCGTCACGGCGGTCCGGGACGCGGAGAACGCGTACGGTCCCGTGGGTCCCACCGTCAACAGCGCTGGGGTGACGCTCACCGGCGGTCCGGTGACGCGGGACCGCGAGCCCTTCGGCGTCAACGGGATTCCCCGCGCCGTGGAGTTCGCAGTGCGCGCGGAGCGGAGACAAACGAAGGCAATCCGCGTGATCGTGCGGGCGGCCGCGGGACGGACCTTCTGAGCGCGCATCAGACGTACGCACCGGGCCGCGGACCCATGGACGGACCATGGCCGGACCCATGGACCGTCCATGGCCGGACCCATGGACGGACCCATGGACGCCGAAACCCCCGCTGACCAGGTCAGCGGGGGTTTCGATACCAGTTGTACTGGTAGGCCGTGTGGGACTCGAACCCACAACCAATGGATTAAAAGTCCACTGCTCTGCCAATTGAGCTAACGGCCCGCACCCGCAGCATAGCCCGGCCGACCGCGTTATCCCGAGTCGTTATGGCCGACTCGTCGGCCGGGTGCGTGAAAGCAGCGGGGCCCGTACGGCACCAATGTGTCGTACGGGCCCCAAATCACCTGCTGTTATCAGCCGTTGCGCTTCCAGCGCGGCTTGTCGTCACGGCGGCCGAAGGAACCGGCGCTGCCACCACGGTGGTCGTCACGGCGGCCCGCGGGACGGTCGCCGCCGGAGCGGAAGCCACCGCCGTGGGACGGACGGTCGTCACGACGGTCGCGGTTGAACGGACGGTCGCCACCGGCGGAACGGTAGCCACCGGAGGCCGGGCGGTCGTCACGGCGGAAGCCGCCGGAGGCCGGACGGTCATCGCGACGGAAACCACCGGACGGACGGTCGTCACGGCGGAAACCACCGGAGGGGCGCTCGTCACGACGCTCGTCGCGGCGGAAACCACCGGACGGGCGGTCGTCGCGGCGGAAGCCGCCGGAGGCCGGACGGTCGTCACGGCGGAAGCCACCGGACGGACGGTCATCGCGGCGGAAACCACCGGAGCGGTCGTCACGACGGTCGTCGCGGCGGTCGTCACGACGGAAACCACCCGACGGACGGTCATCGCGGCGGAAACCACCGGAGCGGTCGTCACGACGGTCGTCACGGCGGTCGTCACGACGGAAACCACCCGACGGACGGTCGTCACGACGGAAACCACCGGAGCGGTCGTCACGACGGTCGTCACGGCGGAAGCCACCGCGGTCCTCGCGGCGGTCGTCGCGGCGGTCGAAGTTGCCACGCTCGTCACGGCGCTCGTGCGCCGGGGCGGTCTGCGCGGGCACGGACGCGGCGGCCTCGGCGGCCTTCTCGGCCTCGGTCTCCGCGGCGGCGGCCTCGGCAGCGGCGGCGACGGCGGCCTCCGGGTCCTCACCGCGCTCGCGGGCGGCGCGCGCCAGCAGGCGGTCGGCCTCCTCGCGGAACTCGGTGGCGCGGCGCTGGACGCGCTCCAGCTGACGGGTGAGCTCCTGGACCTCGCGCTCGGCCTGCTTGGCGGAGTTGGCCGCGGAGTCGGCCTGCACCTCGGTGAGGGAGCGGGCGCCGGTGATCTTGGCGACCTCCTCGTCGAAGGCGCCGGAGCCGCCGACGATGTGGCGCGAGGCGTCGACGCCCGCGTCCTCCATCAGGCGGAAGATCTGCTTGCGCTGGTGCGGCAGGGCGAGGGAGACGACCGTGCCGGACTGGCCCGCGCGGGCCGTACGGCCGGAGCGGTGCAGGTAGTCCTTGTGGTCACCGGCCGGGTCGACGTTCAGCACCAGGTCGATGCCGTCGACGTGGATGCCGCGCGCGGCGACGTCGGTGGCGACGAGGACGTTGACGTAGCCGCCCTTGAAGTCCTCCAGCACGCGGGTGCGCGCGCCCTGCGTCATGCCGCCGTGCAGCGCGTCGGCCTTCACACCGGCGTCGAGCAGCTGCTCGGCGACACGGTCGGCGCCCAGCTGGGTGCGGACGAAGATGATGGTGCGGCCCTTGCGGGCGGCGATGGCGGCCGTGACCGGCGCCTTGTCCTTCGGCTTCACGACGAGGACGTGGTGGGTCATGGTGGTGACCGCGCCCTGTGCGGCGTCGACCTCGTGCGTGACCGGGTTGACCAGGTAGCGCTTGACGAGGGTGTCGATCTCGTTCTCCAGCGTGGCGGAGAACAGCAGGCGCTGGCCGCCGGCCGGGACCTGGTCGAGGATCTCGGTGACCTCGGGCAGGAAGCCCATGTCGGCCATCTGGTCGGCCTCGTCGAGGACGGCGACCTCGACCTTGTCGAGCTGGGCGGCACCGCGGTTGAGGATGTCGCGCAGACGGCCCGGGGTGGCGACGAGGATGTCGACGCCGCGCTCCAGGGCGTAGATCTGGTTGCCCATCGACGTACCGCCGCAGACGACCTTCATCTTCAGGCCGAGGACGTCACCGTACGGCTGGAGAGCGTCGGCGACCTGCATCGCGAGCTCGCGGGTCGGGGTGAGGATCAGGCCGCGGGGGCGCTTCTTCTCGGTGTGGCCGCCGGCCAGCGTGGAGAGCAGCGGCAGACCGAAGGAGAGAGTCTTGCCGGAGCCCGTGCGGCCACGGCCCAGGATGTCCTTGCCGGCCAGGGCGTCCGGGATGGTCGCGGCCTGGATCGGGAACGGGGTGGTCACACCGTTCTGCGCGAGCTTGCGGACGATGGCCTCGTCCAGCCCGAGGTCGCCGAAGGTGATCGTCGGCTCGGCGGCCTCCTCGGCCACGGCCTCGACGGTCTCGACTGCCTCGTCGACGACGATCTCGTCGTTCTCGGGCATGACGGTGTTCTCAGTGGAAATAGACATGCGAAATGCGAAACCTTCCGGAGTTTCGGCACGCGCCCAAGCTCCGTGTCGGCTTCACAAATGACCGCCTCGATGCGGTCAGCCACGGCAAGGTAAGGAACGCGCCACACGGCGCGCTTGTGTCAGGCGCCGGGCAAATGGGATCAAACGATCTACCACCATACGCACTCATCACCCCCGAGCGCAAGCCGCCGCCACATGGCCTAGGCCACAGGGCCGGCCTGCGGGCCCGGCTGGGGCGCGGGCGGGGGCGAGGAGACGGGCGGGCTGGGGGGCTGGGTCGCCGGGCTGGTCTGCGGCTGCGTGGGCGCCTGGGTGGGCGTGGTCGGACGGCCCTGGGTGGGCGCCGTGGACGTCTGCCCGGACGGCGGCTTGGACTTGCCGCCCTGCTTGCCCGGCCGGGCGGCCGGCGACGCGTCGGCCTGGTCCTCGGAGGGCGAGGCGGACGGGGCGGAGGCGGAGGCCCCCTTGGCCGCGGGGCTGCCGCTCGCACCGTGCGCCGCCTTGGCGTCCGTACGGCCGGGCCTGCTGCCCGGCATCCGCACCCCGCCGTCCGACTGCGTCCCCGCCTCGCGCTGCTTGCCCGAGCCCGCAGACGGCGCGGGCTTCTCCGGGTCGCTCACGCTCATGCAGCCCCCGAGGGCGAGGGCGGCGACGGCCACCGCCGCGATCCGGGTGGCGGCTGCGTGAGCTGACGTGGGGCGCATGGAGGGACCGCCTTCGGGTAGTGCGTGGGACAGGCCCCCTGCCCAACTGGCCCCGCACCGCACAGGACACGCGCACCGCGCCGCGGCGGGCCCGCTCCCGCCCCGGGCGCACCGCAGGGCACACCACTGGTCCCTTCAGGGCTCACCCGTAACCGAGGGCGTGCAGACGGGCGTCGTCGATCCCGAAGTGGTGGGCCACTTCGTGAACCACCGTCACCTCGGTCTCGTGCACGGCCTCTTCCCGGGTGGCGCACATCCGCAGCGTCGGGCCCCGGTAGATGGTGATCCGGTCCGGCAGCACGCCCGCGTACCACTCGCCGCGCTCGGTCAGCGGCGTCCCCTCGTAGAGCCCGAGCAGCTCCGGGTCGTCCGCCGGGGGCTCGTCCTCCACGAACACCGCGACGTTGTCCATCAGCCGCGTCAGCTCCTGCGGGATCCGGTCCAGGGCCTCGGCGACCAGTTCCTCGAACTCCTCGCGCGTCATCTCCAGCACGCTCGCCATTGTCCGGCACGCGGGCCTTTCGCGCCGCAGCCGTACGGGCCCGGCGGGCCCTTCCGTACGGCGGACCGGAGGCGCCGCGCGGGGCGGTCGGCAAACCGTTTTGGCGTTACCTCCTCCCATCCCATATGCTTCTCACGTCCCCGAGGCGCTGCAAAGCGTCCAAGGCGGGCCATCAGCCCTCATCGTCTAGTGGCCCAGGACGCCGCCCTTTCAAGGCGGTAGCACGGGTTCGAATCCCGTTGGGGGCACGCTTGATCATGTGCGAGACTAGTGCTCGCACATAGCAAGGTCCTGTGGAGCAGTTTGGAGTGCTCGCCACCCTGTCAAGGTGGAGGCCGCGGGTTCAAATCCCGTCAGGACCGCTGTGATCCCTTGTGGATCGCGTGGCTGGGTAGCTCAGTTGGTACGAGCGTCCGCCTGAAAAGCGGAAGGTCGCCGGTTCGACCCCGGCCCCAGCCACCGCGAGCCCCTCATCCTCGGATGAGGGGCTCATTTTTTTGCCCGGGGTGCCCCCGGCGCCACTCGCCACAACTGGGGCTCCGCCCCAGACCCGGAAGCACGCTTCGCGCGCTGTCCTCAAACTCCCCCAGCTACCGCTGGGAGGTGCCCCCAGGACAGGCTGGATGTGACGCGAGGGGCCGGGACGCGCAGGGGTGGTGCGGGACGTAAAGCGAAGCAGTCCCGTACTACCCCGGAGCGGCACGGCCCCGCACCCGACAACGGCGACGAGCCCACAACCAGCCCGGCCGGCGCTTGAGGCCACCCACCGCAGCCGCGACGGCCGCAGCGAACCCGCACCAGCACAACGGCGGCGAGCCAAAAACTCAGCCCGTCCGGCGTTTGAGGACGCGACCGCAGGGAGCCCCCGCCGCAGGCGGCGAACCAACCCGCACCCGGGAGACGGCCCCGCACCGGACAACGGCGAGCGGCGCAGCCACCCCGCCCCCCGACGGAAATCGGTTCGCCCGTTCCGGGCGGCTGGTGCGATCCTGGACCTCGTATGTCTACGCAGCCTGCCTCCGCCACCGCCGACCTCGCCGCGCGCCTGTCCGAGCTCTCCCTGCGCGACGCGCAGCGGCTCGGCCGCAGGCTGGAAGGCGCTCGCCGGATCCGTAAGCCCGAGGCCCGCTCGGCCGTGCACGCCGAGATCGCGGGCGAGATCGACCAGGCCGAAGAGCGCATCGCGCGCCGGCGCGCCGCCGTGCCCGCGGTCACCTACCCGGAGCAGCTGCCGGTCAGCCAGAAGAAGGACGAGATCCTCGCGGCGATCCGGGACCACCAGGTCGTGATCGTCGCGGGCGAGACCGGCTCCGGCAAGACCACCCAGATCCCCAAGATCTGTCTGGAGCTCGGGCGCGGTGTCCGGGGCCTGATCGGCCATACGCAGCCCCGCCGTATCGCCGCCCGTACGGTCGCGGAGCGGGTGGCCGAGGAGCTGCGGGCGCCGCTGGGCGAGGCCGTGGGCTGGAAGGTCCGCTTCACCGACCAGGTCGGCGGCGAGACCCTCGTCAAGCTGATGACGGACGGCATCCTGCTCGCCGAGATCCAGACGGACCGCGAGCTGCGCCAGTACGACACGATCATCATCGACGAGGCGCACGAGCGCAGCCTCAACATCGACTTCATCCTGGGCTACCTGGCCCAGCTGCTGCCGCGCCGCCCCGACCTCAAGGTCGTCATCACCTCGGCGACCATCGACCCGGAGCGCTTCTCGCGGCACTTCGGCGACGCCCCGATCATCGAGGTCAGCGGGCGCACGTATCCGGTGGAGGTGCGGTACCGGCCGCTGCTGGAGGAGGAGTCCACGGACGCCGACCGCGATCAGATCACGGCGATCTGCGACGCGGTGGAGGAGCTCCAGCGGGAGGGCGACGGGGACATACTCGTCTTCCTCTCCGGCGAGCGGGAGATCCGCGACACCGCGGACGCGCTGGAGAAGAAGAAGCTCAGGTTCACGGAGATCCTCCCGCTGTACGCGCGGCTGTCGCACGCCGAGCAGCACCGGGTCTTCCAGCGGCACACGGGCCGCCGTGTCGTCCTCGCGACGAACGTCGCGGAGACCTCGCTGACCGTGCCGGGCATCCGGTATGTGATCGACCCCGGTTTCGCCCGCATCTCCCGCTACAGCCACCGCACCAAGGTCCAGCGGCTACCGATCGAGGCGGTCTCGCAGGCCAGCGCCAATCAGCGCAAGGGCCGCTGCGGCCGTACCAGCGACGGCATCTGCATCCGGCTGTACTCGGAGGACGACTTCCTCTCCCGGCCGGAGTTCACGGACGCCGAGATCCTCCGGACGAACCTGGCCTCCGTCATCCTCCAGATGACCGCCGCCGGGCTCGGGGACATCGAGAAGTTCCCGTTCATCGACCCGCCGGACCGGCGCAACATCAAGGACGGCGTCGACCTGCTGCACGAGCTGGGGGCGCTCGACCCGAAGGAGAAGGACCACAAGAAGCGGCTGACCCCGCTGGGCCGCAAGCTGGCGCAGCTGCCGGTGGACCCGCGGCTGGCCCGGATGGTGCTGGAGGCCGACCGCAACGGCTGTGTCCGCGAGGTCATGGTGATCGCGGCCGCGCTGTCGATCCAGGACCCGCGGGAGCGGCCTTCGGAGAAGCAGCAGCAGGCCGATCAGCAGCACGCCCGGTTCAAGGACGAGACGAGCGACTTCCTCGCCTTCCTCAGCCTGTGGCGCTATGTGCGCGAGCAGCAGAAGGCGCTGTCGTCCTCCGCCTTCCGGCGCATGTGCAAGTCGGAGTTCCTGAACTACCTCCGGATACGTGAGTGGCAGGACATCTACTCGCAGCTGCGGACGGTCGCCAAGCAGATGGGCGTCCATCTGGCGGAGGAGGACGCGCCGGAGGACCGCGTACACCAGTCGCTGCTGGCCGGTCTGCTGTCGCACATCGGCCTCAAGGACACCGAGAAGAACGACTACCTGGGTGCCCGCAGCGCCAAGTTCGCGATCTTCCCGGGTTCCGCCCTGTTCAAGAAGCAGCCGCGCTGGATCATGTCGGCGGAGCTGGTGGAGACCTCGCGGCTGTGGGCGCGGGTGAACGCCAAGGTCGAGCCGGAGTGGATCGAGCCGCTCGCCGAGCACCTGGTGAAGCGCAACTACAGCGAGCCGCACTGGGAGCAGAAGCAGGCGGCCGTGATGGCGTACGAGCGGGTCACGCTGTACGGCGTGCCGATCGTGGCGCAGCGGAAGGTCAATTACGGGCGCATCGACCCGGAGACCAGCCGTGAGCTCTTCATCCGCAACGCCCTGGTGGAGGGCGACTGGCGGACGCATCACCAGTTCTTCCACGACAACCGCAAGCTGCTCGGCGAGGTCGAGGAGCTGGAGCACCGCGCGCGCCGCCGCGACATCCTGGTGGACGACGAGACGCTCTTCGACTTCTACGACCAGCGGCTGCCCGAACACGTCGTGTCGGGTGCGCACTTCGACTCCTGGTGGAAGCACAAGCGCCGGGACGAGCCGGAGTTGCTCAATTTCGAGCACTCCATGCTCATCAACGAGAACGCCGAGGCCGTCACCAAGGACGACTACCCGGACTCGTGGCGGCAGGGCCGGCTGAAGTTCAGGGTGACCTACCAGTTCGAGCCGGGCGCGGACGCGGACGGCGTGACCGTGCACATCCCGCTCCAGGTGCTCAACCAGGTCTCCTCGGAGGGCTTCGACTGGCAGATCCCCGGGCTGCGCGAGGATCTGGTGACCGAGCTGATCCGCTCGCTGCCCAAGCCGATCCGCCGGAACTACGTCCCGGCGCCCAACTACGCCAAGGCGTTCCTGGACCGCGCGGTGCCGCTCCAGGAGTCCCTCACCACCACGCTGACCCGTGAGCTCCAGCGGATGGTGGGCGTCCGGATGGGGCCGGAGGACTTCGACCTCGGCAAGGTCCCGGACCATCTGAAGGTCACGTTCCGGATCATTGACGAGCGCAAGCGCAAGATCGCGGAGGACAAGGACCTGGAGGCGCTGCGGCTGAAGCTCAAGCCGAAGACCCAGGCCGCGATCACCAAGGCGTTCGAGAAGGCCGCCGAGGGCTCGGGCGAGGACGGCGCGGCCCGCGGCCCGGAGCAGCGCTCGGGGCTCACCCGGTGGACGGTCGGGACGCTCCAGCGCACCTTCGAGACCCGGCGCGCGGGGCAGCCGGTCAAGGCGTACCCCGCGCTGGTGGACGAGGGCGCATCGGTCGCGGTGCGGCTCTTCGACACCGAGCCGGAGCAGCGCGAGGCCATGTGGCGGGGCACCCGCCGTCTCATCCTGCTCAACCTCCCCTCCAATCCGGCGAAGTTCGCCCAGGACAAGCTGAGCAACCAGCAGAAGCTGGCCCTGTCGCGCAATCCGCACGGGTCCATCCAGGCCCTCTTCGAGGACTGTGTGGCCGGTGCCGCGGACAAGCTGATCGCGGCCCATGGCGGCCCGGCCTGGGACGAGGAGGCCTTCCGGAAGCTCTTCGACGCGGTACGGGCCGACATCGTCGACGCGACGCTGGACACGATCCGGAAGGCGCAGGAGGTGCTGGCCGCCTGGCAGGCGTGCGAGCGCCGGCTGAAGGCGACCACGAGCCCCGTGCTGATCGCCTCCCTCGCGGACGTCAGGGAGCAGCTGGCCGATCTCGTCAGGCCGGGCTTCGTGACCGCGCACGGCGTGCGCCGGCTGCCCGACCTGCTGCGCTATCTGATCGCGGCCGACCGGCGGCTGACGCAGCTCCCGACCAACGCCGAGCGCGACCGGGCGCGGATGGCGAAGGTGAAGGAGATGCAGGACGAGTACGCGTGGCTGCTGGAGCAGTTCCCCAAGGGGCGGCCGGTGCCGCAGGAGGCGCGGGACGTGCGCTGGATGATCGAGGAGCTGCGGGTGAGCTACTTCG
Organism: Streptomyces sp. NPDC002537; assembly: GCF_053594975.1. Taxonomy (NCBI): domain Bacteria; kingdom Bacillati; phylum Actinomycetota; class Actinomycetes; order Kitasatosporales; family Streptomycetaceae; genus Streptomyces; species Streptomyces sp. NPDC002537. The sequence continues at coordinate 8,566 of NZ_JBSFWT010000113.1, read as the reverse complement.
CCCACGCGCTCGGCACGGCGTTCCCGGTGTCGGACAAGCGCATCGTGAAGGCGATCGACCAGTTGGCCCCCTGAGCGGGACGGGGTGCGGCACAGCTCACTGGGACCGGGTTCGACCGCACCCCCTGACCTGCTGTAGAGTCTGTTTCGCAGCACCGCGAGAGCGGGAAAGCACAAGGTCCTGTGGAGCAGTTTGGAGTGCTCGCCACCCTGTCAAGGTGGAGGCCGCGGGTTCAAATCCCGTCAGGACCGCAGTAGAGTCGGAGCCCGCATCCCGTCGGATGCGGGCTCCGCTGCGTATCGGAGGCCGGGCGCCCCGCGGCGAGCCGCACGGCAAGTCCCGTCAGGGCCCCCACACTTGAAGGTCCGGATCCTCTTCCGCGGATCCGGGCCTTTTCGCATGCGACCTTGACTGGGACACGTGCCAGGGGTACCCAGGCAGTGGAGGTGCTGCGCTCCATGACGACGACCACCGGGACCGAGCCGAAACGGACCGAGACCATCCGGCACGAGACGAGGGCGCTGCTGCGCGCGCACCTGTCCGCCGCCTCGGGCTACCGCCATCTGACCCGGCACTGCGCGGTGTGCCACCGGCTGCTGCGGCTCGCCCAGGAGGCGGCCGCCGCCGCGAAGGGGAGCCCGGGTCCGGCCGGGACGTAGGTCCCCCCACCGGGTGACCAACGGCGGCTGCCGTGACGGCAGTCGGATGCCAGGCTTGGGGCAGCACCGAGGCGCTGGTTCCGCATCACGGTCCCATACCGCAGGAGCACGGTGAGTGACAAGCACGTTGCGTTGTGACAGGAGTCACCGAAAGAGTTTCCGCGGTGACGGAACTTACCCCTCGCCTACAACGGGTCAATTTAATATGTGCAATTGCACCCCACCCGAAAGGGTCCGGCGGACAACCGGAGTCCGCGCCCGCCCCCGTCCGGGGAGCGTTCCCCGGAGCCCGGCGAGGGGCCGCCGGGCATAAAAAGATCGCGCTGGACCCGGCGGAGTCCAGCGCGATCGACGACCGGCCCAAGTCGGTGGGCCAGGAACCTGTTGGGGCAGGTTCCCCTGTCGTTTTAAGGCTCAGGTGAAGCAATGTGGGCGTCCGTCCGGGTTGGGGGCCCCGGAAAACGCCCGGTTGTGCGCTGTGCTGTTGTTCAGGCTTCGCTGCGCTGCTGCGGAATGCCCGCCAGCAGGGCGCGGACCTCCGCTTCGCGGTAGCGTCGGTGTCCTCCGAGGGTACGGATGGACGTGAGCTTGCCTGCCTTGGCCCAGCGGGTCACGGTCTTCGGGTCCACGCGGAACATCGTGGCAACCTCAGCCGGGGTCAGCAGCGGCTCGGCATCAGGGGTGCGAGCGGTCATGAGCGGCCTCCTCGGGAGAACCGGACTTGGAGTCGGTTCTTTCCTCTAAATTCTGCACCTTGACCCACGTTGCCCGAAATGGCGGACGCGGGCCGAGTCGGTTATAGGACGAACGGCTTGTCCTCGGCACTACAACTACACCATCTGTCCAGCCACGTCGGCCAAACCGATGGAATTGCCCTCTCAGGTGTTCAACCTCGACGGAAGCCGATGGACCATGCCATAGCGGACAGTCACTCCGCCGTGACGATCAGTCACAGTGGGATCAGGGGTCACCAGACCCGCCGAAGAGTGCAATACCGATCTATCCACCCTTAGTTGGACGGAAGGAGTCCTTCCCGGACTCCTTGTCCTATTTTGCCACGAGGGTGGGCGATGGGCGCAAGACCTGACGTAAGTGCGTTAGGTCACGGTTGCCGCAATGGCCCGGATCGGGACCTAGGTCCTCCCGCGACCGTCCCATGAGTCCCGGCCGCCCCTCAACCCCCAACGCGGGGAGCCTCAGTTCGCGAATTGCCGATTCCGCACAGCGCTCCAACGCTCCGTCAGCCGTTCGTATGCCTCACCGGCCCGCGCGCCGTCGCCGTCGCGCAGCGCCGCCAGCCCCTCCGCGGTGTCGCCCGCCGAGTGGTCCTCGGCGAGATCGGCCTCGGGGACCATGTGCACCAGACCGCCGTAGTCCAGTTCCACCAGCGAGCGCGGGTGGAACTCCTCCAGCCAGCGCCCCACGTCCACCAGGCCGTCGATCAGCGGCCCCTCGTCGATCGCGTCCTTGAGCGTCCGCAGGCCCCTGGCCACCCGCCGCCTGGCCTCCACCATGGGCGTGCGGTAGCGGAGGACGAGCGCCTTGCCGCCGGCCCCGTCGCCCTTGCCGTACTCCCGCTCCTCGTCCGCGAAGAGCACGAACCAGCGCAGCGGCACCTGCCAGGTCGCGGTGCGGATCCACGGCCGCGCGTCGGGGTTGCGCTCCACCCAGCGCTCGTAGTCCGCCTCCGCCTGGCGGCGCACCACCGGCGGCAGCGCCGCGTCCAGGACCGGCGCGGGCAGGGCCTCCGCCAGCTCCTCCAGCGCGAGCCAGCCCCGCAGCCGGGTGCGCCAGGGGCAGACGCACACGACGCCGTCCACGACGGCCACGAACGCGTCACCGCTCTCGTGCACGGGGACCGGCACCGGGGGCGTGGGCAGCAAGTCGGCGAGCGACCGGCGGAGTTCCTCCTGGGCCCCCGGGAGCGACTCACGCCGGGCGTAGCGGGCCCAGTGGCCGCGTTCCGGCTCCGGGAAGGCGCCCAGGGGCTCGTAGACCCTCAGATACGCCGCGTACGGGACGGTCACCGACGACGCCAACCCCACACCCGCTCCCTCGAACCGCCAGGACCCTCCGGGCAGTTGCCCTGCCCTCCCCCATTGCTGTCCAGATCGTCCCATGGCGTCGCACCCCGGGAGAGTGATCCTCGGCACCGTACCGGCCCGCCGGGCCCATAGGTCTTACCCTCGTCCCAACCGGCCCTCCACCACCCCAGGAGGGCGACCTCCGCGACATATGGAGTCACCACAGTGACTGACGTACGTCCCACCGATGCCGCCGACGGCGTGCTGCAGACCCTGTTCCGGTCGGAGCAGGGCGGCCATGAGCAGGTCGTGCTCTGCCAGGACCGCGAGAGCGGTCTCAAGGCCGTGATCGCCATCCACAACACCGCCCTGGGCCCGGCCCTCGGCGGCACCCGCTTCTACCCGTACGCCTCCGAGGAGGCCGCGGTGCTGGACGCGCTCAACCTGGCCCGCGGCATGTCCTACAAGAACGCCCTGGCCGGGCTCGCGCACGGCGGCGGCAAGGCAGTGATCATAGGTGACCCCGAAACGGTGAAGAGCGAGCAATTGCTGCTCGCTTACGGCCGGTTCGTGGCCTCCCTCGGCGGTCGTTATGTCACCGCGTGCGATGTCGGCACGTATGTGCAGGACATGGACATCGTCGCCCGCGAGTGCCGCTGGACCACCGGCCGCTCCCCCGAGAACGGCGGCGCCGGCGACTCCTCCGTCCTCACCGCCTTCGGTGTCTTCCAGGGCATGCGCGCCGCCGCGCAGACCCAGTGGGGCGAGCCGACGCTGCGCGGCCGCCGGGTCGGCGTCGCGGGCGTCGGGAAGGTGGGCCACCACCTGGTGGAGCACCTGGTCGAGGACGGTGCCGAGGTCGTCGTCACCGATGTGCGCACCGAGGCCGTCGAGCGGATCATCGCCCGGCACCCGGGGGTCACCGCCGTCGGCACCGCGGACATCCTGGTGCGCAGCCCCCTCGACGTCTACGCGCCCTGCGCCCTCGGCGGCGCGCTGGACGACGCCACCGTGGCCGCCCTGACCGCCACCGTGGTCTGCGGCGCCGCCAACAACCAGCTCGCCCACCCGGGCGTCGAGAAGGACCTCGCCGACCGGGGCATCCTCTACGCCCCGGACTACGTCGTGAACGCCGGTGGCGTGATCCAGGTCGCCGATGAGCTGAACGGTTTCGATTTCGACCGCGCCAAGGCCAAGGCGAACGAGATCTTCGCCACGACCCTGGCCATATTCGACCGCGCCAAGGCGGACGGCATCCCGCCCGCCGCCGCGGCCGACCGGCTCGCCGAGCAGCGCATGGCGGAGGCCCGCGCCGCTGTCGCCGCACGCTGATACCGGCCGGTAACCAAGGGGCGTACGGCCGGGCACCGGCCGTACGCTCGGTATCCGCACAGCGGTCCCCACAGCCCGCGGCGCGGAGGTGGTGAGCGAGAGATCGCTCACCACCCCTCGGCGGGTCGGCGCACAAGACACGTTAAAATCGCAGCTGACCAGCGGGGACGGGGCTCCCCTCGGGTTGTGCACCGTGGCACGTCATGCGGGCGACGTACCGTATGGCCGCGGAAGCAGGTACCGTTGAAGTCCTACAGGCCGGACTCCTCTCCGAGGGTCCGCTCTGACTCATGAACGTGAACGCGTGTCAAGACTCTGGGGCCGTCGAGCCCCGTCACTGAGGGGGTCGAGCCATGGGGCGCGGCCGGGCCAAGGCCAAGCAGACAAAGGTCGCCCGCCAGCTGAAGTACAGCAGCGGCGGGACCGATCTCTCACGTCTGGCCGATGAGCTGGGCGCATCGCCGGCGACGAAGCAGCCGCTGAACAGCGAGCCGCTCGACAAGGACGATGAGCTGAACGACGATCCGTACGCTCAGTATGCGGAGCGTTACAACGACGAGGACGAGGACGAGCAGGAGCCCGACCACTCCTCGACGTACCGCCGCCGCGCTTGACGTCGTAGCTCCCACCGGACCGGTCCGAGGCTGACCTCGGACCGGTTTCTGTGCTGTCCTGGTCCGGACGACCGCGCTCCGTACGGCCACGGTCCCACCGGCCCCGGGCGGCTCTGCGGCTCCGGGACCGGCGGGGAAGCGGGTGTTGTCAGCCCGAGTGGTGGTCACCGGTCAGGGTCACGGCCTCGGCGTGGTCGCCGCGCTCGGTGATCTCTCCCGCCACCCAGGACTCCACGCCCCGGTCGGCGAAGGTCGCGAGCGCCACCTCCACGGACTCCTGCGGCACAACCGCGATCATGCCGACGCCCATGTTGAGCGTCTTCTCCAGCTCCAGGCGCTCGACCCCGCCCAGCTCGCCGACCAGCTGGAAGACCGCGCCCGGCGTCCACGTCGAGCGGTCGACCGTGGCGTGCAGGCCGTCCGGGATCACCCGGGCCAGGTTGTTGGCGAGCCCGCCGCCGGTGATGTGCGAGAACGCGTGCACCTCCGCCGTCCGGGTGAGCGCGAGACAGTCCAGCGAGTAGATCCGGGTGGGCTCCAGCAGCTCCTCGCCGAGGGTGCGGCCGAACTCCGGAACCTCCCGGTCCAGCGCCCAGCCCGCCCGGTCGAACAGCACATGGCGGACCAGTGAGTACCCGTTCGAGTGAAGTCCGGACGAGGCCATCGCGATGACCGCGTCACCCTTACGGATGCGATCCGCGCCCAGCACCCGGTCGGCCTCGACCACGCCCGTACCGGCGCCGGCCACGTCGAACTCGTCGGCGCCGAGCAGCCCCGGGTGCTCGGCGGTCTCGCCGCCGACCAGTGCGCAGCCCGCGAGGACACAGCCCTCGGCGATGCCCTTGACGATCGCCGCGACCCGCTCCGGGTGCACCTTGCCGACGCAGATGTAGTCGGTCATGAACAGCGGCTCGGCGCCACAGACGACCAGGTCGTCGACGACCATGCCGACGAGGTCGTGGCCGATGGTGTCGTAGACCCCCATCCGGCGGGCGATGTCGACCTTCGTGCCGACGCCGTCGGTCGCGGAGGCGAGCAGCGGCCGCTCGTACCGCTTGAGGGCGCTCGCGTCGAAGAGCCCGGCGAAACCGCCGAGGCCGCCGACGACCTCCGGACGGGTGGCCTTCTTCACCCACTTCTTCATGAGTTCGACGGCGAGGTCGCCGGCTTCGATATCGACGCCCGCGCTTGCGTAGCTGGCACCAGTGGTCGCAGACATAGCTGTGAACTTTCGTGTCGTTCGGTACTACGGAGGCGTTACGGACGACGGAGCGCGTCGGCGGCGTCCGTACCACCGGCCAGCTCGGTCTCCAGCAGCTGCTTGCCGAGCAGCTCGGGGTCGGGGAGGGCCATCGGGTACTCGCCGTCGAAGCAGGCCCGGCAGAGATCGGGCTTGGCGATGGTGGTCGCCTCGATCATGCCGTCCAGGGAGATGTACGCGAGGGAGTCGGCGCCCAGCGACTTGCCGATCTCCTCGACGGTCATCCCGTTGGCTATCAGCTCGGCGCGGGTGGCGAAGTCGATGCCGAAGAAGCAGGGCCACTTCACCGGCGGCGACGAGATCCGCACATGCACCTCGGCGGCGCCCGCCTCGCGGAGCATCCGCACCAGGGCGCGCTGGGTGTTGCCGCGGACGATCGAGTCGTCGACGACCACCAGGCGCTTGCCCCGGATGACCTCCTTGAGGGGGTTGAGCTTGAGCCGGATGCCGAGCTGGCGGATGGTCTGGCTCGGCTGGATGAAGGTCCGGCCGACGTACGCGTTCTTCACCAGGCCGGTGCCGTACGGGATGCCGCTGGCCTCGGCGTAACCGACGGCGGCCGGCGTGCCGGACTCCGGGGTCGGTATCACCAGGTCGGCCTCGACGGGGGCCTCGGCGGCGAGCCTGCGGCCCATCTCCACCCGGGAGAGGTAGACGTTGCGGCCCGCGATGTCGGTGTCGGGGCGCGCGAGGTAGACGTACTCGAAGACACAGCCCTTGGGCTTCGCGTCCGCGAAGCGGGAGGTCCGCAGGCCGTTCTCGTCGATGGCGACCAGCTCGCCGGGCTCCACCTCGCGGACGAAGGTCGCGCCGCAGATGTCCAGGGCGGCGGTCTCGGAGGCCACCACCCAGCCGCGCTCCAGCCGGCCGAGGACCAGCGGGCGGATGCCCTGCGGGTCGCGGGCGGCGTAGAGGGTGTGCTCGTCCATGAAGACGAGGCAGAAGGCGCCCTGGACCTCCGGGAGGACCTTGGTGGCCGCTTCCTCGATCGTCAGCGGCTTGCCGTCGGCGTCGGTCTGGCCCGCGAGCAGGGCCGTGACCAGGTCGGTGTCATTGGTCGCGGCGACCTGGGTGGCCCGGCCGTTCTCCTTGGGGAGGGCGGCGACCATCTCGGCGAGCTGGGCGGTGTTGACCAGATTGCCGTTGTGACCGAGCGCGATCGAGCCGTTGGCGGTCGCACGGAAGGTCGGCTGCGCGTTCTCCCACACCGAGGCTCCGGTGGTGGAGTAGCGGGCGTGTCCGACCGCGATATGGCCCTGGAGGGAGCCGAGGGAGGTCTCGTCGAAGACCTGGGAGACAAGTCCCATGTCCTTGAAGACGAGGATCTGGGAGCCGTTGCTCACTGCGATGCCCGCGGACTCCTGTCCACGGTGCTGCAGGGCATACAACCCGAAATAGGTGAGCTTGGCGACCTCTTCACCCGGAGCCCAGACACCGAAGACGCCGCAAGCGTCCTGGGGGCCCTTCTCACCGGGGAGCAGGTCGTGGTTGAGTCGTCCATCACCACGAGGCACACCTTGAGTCTATGGCAGCCACGAGGTTCATCCGAACCGGGGACGACCGGGAATGTCTCACACCACGCACAGCCACCTTTCCGGCGCGCAGCGTTGAGGAAATACCCGAGAAGGAAAAGAGCTTTCCGCTCAGGTGAGTTGCGGCCCGGCGCGGCCCGGAAATTCGCTCATGTGAGCAGGGGCAAGTGGGCGGAGAGATCGGCCCGTTCACCACTGGCGGTGACGGCCGCCTCGTCCAGGGCGGACGCCCAGTCCGTGCGGCCCGTGGCGAGACGGAGCCAGGTGAGGGTGTCGGTCTCCACCACGTTGGGCGGCGTGCCGCGGGTGTGTCTGGGGCCCGCCACGCACTGCACGACCGCGAACGGCGGGACGCGGACCTCCACGGAACCGCCGGGGGCCTTGTCCGCCAGGGCGTCCGCCAGCAGCCGGGAGGCCGTGGCCAAGACCTGGCGGTCGTAAGGGATCTCCGTGCCGAGGGCTGCCGCGAGGTCATCGGTGTGGACGGCGAGTTCGACGCAGCGGGTGGCCAGGAAATCGTCCAGTCGGATCGCCCCGGCGCGGACCGCGAGCAGCCGGTCGGGGGCCGCCCCCGCGGTCAGTTCGGCGAACCGTTCCGCGACACGGTCGAACAGGTCGAGCGGGTCCGTCTCCGCCGCCGTCCGCCGGGCCATCTTGTCGGCGTGCCCGGCCACGGCGGCCGTCGCGGCGGGCCACTCCGCCGCGGTGATCTCCCGCGCGGGCGGCGCGGGTTGTTCGAGATTGCGGTTGACGACGCCCACGCCCAGTCCGATGTGCGCGACCAACTCGCGCACGGTCCAGGTGCCGAGGCGCGTGGGCAGCCCGAACTGCCCGTCGTGGAGGCCCTCCACGACGGTGCGGACGTTCTTCAACTGCGCGGCGACGGCCGCGGCGGTCTTGGCCTGGTCGTAGGAACGGGGGCGCTTGCGCTGAGCCATAGGGCGACCTTAGCGGTGGCCCGGCGCCGTAACCGGGTGCACCGCCGTCGCCGCCTACGGCGGGAGCGGCCTGCGGCCGCGTCCTCAATCGCCGGACGGGCTGAATTCAGCCCGTCCGGCGTTTGAGCCCTTGGCGGTGCTGCCGGCCGACTTGAGGTTCGCCCGCAGAGTGGCCTTCGCCTGGGGGGAGAGTTTGCTGTAGCCGC
>NZ_JBSFWT010000112.1:0-21332 GCF_053594975.1 Streptomyces sp. NPDC002537 | reverse complement strand
CAAAGGAACCGCGTCCCAGCCAAACGGCTGGAGACGGGGTATTTTATAGTCTGGCGTTGACTTTTGGCACGCTGTTGAGTTCTCAAGGAACGGACGCTTCCTTTGTACTCACCCTCTCGGGCTTTCCTCCGGGCGCTTCCCTTCGTGTTCCATCACTCTATCAGGAGTTTTTCCGCTCCCTTACCGCTCGGTTTCCGTAGCCACCATGGACATACGGGCACACAGAAGCGGATCCAGGAAAAGGATCATTTCCGATAGGTGCCGCCCTCGCCTTGCCAGCAGTTGACTGCGGGCCTCGGTCGTGGGCAGGGATCCGACAGTACATCTCCCGGCGGGGCGAGGCAAATCGATTCCTGGGGCCCTCCACCCCGCCTCTACAAGGGCCGCGGGGGCTCCGCCGGGTGGCCCTCGCGCGTGCGGAATCCGCAGTTCCTATGACATACGCTTCTGGCCAGTGCGCCGTCCAGGACAGGCAGTGACGGCGTGTGATGAATCTTCACCCCTGGGAGGCTTCCCATGACCACCGTGACGTCCCCTCTTGCCGGACGTGCCATCGGACTCGCGGCAGTGCCCGATCCGGTCTTCTCCGGCGCGATGGTGGGACCCGGTACCGCTATTGACCCCGTGCGCGAGCCGTCGGCCGCGGTCTCGCCCGTGGACGGCGTCATCGTCTCGCTCCACCCCCACGCGTTCGTCGTCGTCGACGATCAGGGGCACGGTGTGCTGACGCACCTCGGCATCGACACCGTCCAGCTCAACGGCGAGGGCTTCGAGCTGCTCGTCAACAAGGGCGACACGGTCACGCGCGGCCAGGAGGTCGTGCGTTGGGACCCGGCCGCCGTCGAGGCAGCGGGCAAGTCGCCGATCTGCCCGGTCGTCGCGCTCGAGGCCACCGCCGACTCGCTCGGCGACGTTCGCGAGGACGGCGACGTCAAGGCCGACGACCAGTTGTTCAGCTGGCAGTGAGCCGACCCCGTCCCTGGGACAGAGGGACGGGTACGTACGACATTCCACTGCGGCGGCCCGAGGAGCCGCCGCATCAACGGAGACGGGTGACATGGAGACAACGCTGCGAGGCGTCGGCGTGAGCCACGGTGTGGCGATCGGCGAGGTCCGGCACATGGGCACGGCAGTGCTGGAGCCCCCGGCGAAGCAGATCCCGACGGACGAGGCGCCGCGCGAGCAGGGGCGCGCACGCCAGGCCGTCGAGGCCGTCGCCGCCGACCTCATCGCGCGCGGCAACCTGGCCGGCGGCGAGGCCCAGCACGTGCTCGAGGCCCAGGCCATGATGGCGCAGGACCCGGAGCTCATGGCGGACGTCGAACGGCGCATCACCGTCGGCAGCACCGCCGAGCGCGCGGTGTACGACGCCTTCGCCGCCTACCGCGCGCTGCTCGCCAACGCCGGCGAGTACCTGGCCGGCCGGGTGGCCGACCTCGACGACGTGCGGAACCGCATCGTCGCGCGCCTGCTGGGCGTGCCGATGCCGGGTGTGCCGGACAGCGACGAGCCGTACGTGCTGATCGCCCGGGACCTCGCACCCGCCGACACCGCGCTTCTCGACCCGACCCTGGTGCTGGGCTTCGTGACCGAGGAGGGCGGGCCGACCAGCCACAGCGCCATCCTCGCGCGTGCGCTCGGGGTGCCCGCGGTGGTCGCGCTGCCGGGCGCCGGTGAGCTGGCGGAGGGCACGGTCGTGGCCGTGGACGGCAGCACGGGCGACATCTTCGTCGAGCCGAGCGCCGAGAAGCGCGCGGAGCTGACGAAGGCCGCCGAGGAGCGCAAGGCGGCCCTGGCCGCCTCTTCCGGTCCGGGCGCGACGTCCGACGGGCACAAGGTGCCGCTGCTGGCGAACGTCGGCGGTCCGGCCGACGTGCCCGCCGCGGTCGAGGCGGGCGCGGAGGGCGTCGGCCTGTTCCGTACCGAGTTCCTTTTCCTGGACGACAGCCAGAAGGCGCCGTCCGAGGCCAAGCAGGTCGAGGCGTACCGCAAGGTCCTGGAGGCGTTCCCCGAGGGCCGTGTGGTCGTGCGGGTGCTGGACGCGGGTGCGGACAAGCCGCTGGACTTCCTGACCCCGGCCGACGAGCCGAACCCGGCGCTGGGCGTGCGCGGTCTGCGGACGCTGCTGGACCACCCGGATGTGCTGCGCACGCAGCTCACCGCGCTGGCCAAGGCCGCCGAGGGCCTGCCGGTCTATCTCGAGGTCATGGCTCCGATGGTGGCGGACCGTACGGACGCGAAGGCGTTCGCGGACGCGTGCCGCGAGGCCGGGCTGCGCGCCAAGTTCGGCGCGATGGTGGAGATTCCGTCGGCCGCCCTGCGGGCCCGCTCGATCCTCCAGGAGGTCGAGTTCCTGTCGCTGGGCACCAACGACCTGGCGCAGTACACCTTCGCCGCCGACCGTCAGGTCGGTGCGGTGTCACGTCTCCAGGACCCGTGGCAGCCCGCGCTGCTCGACCTGGTCGCGGCTTCCGCCGAGGCCGCCAAGGCCGAGGGCAAGAGCTGTGGCGTCTGCGGTGAGGCCGCGTCGGACCCGCTGCTCGCCTGTGTGCTGACCGGTCTGGGTGTGACGAGCCTGTCCATGGGCGCCGCGTCCATCCCCTACGTGCGCGCAGCCCTGGCCAAGCACACGCTCGCGCAGTGCGAGCGCGCCGCTGCCGCCGCCCGTGCCACGGACACCGCCGAGGAGGCCCGGCTGGCCGCGCAGGCGGTGCTGTCCGGCGAGTGAGCCGATGACACGGTGACGCGTCGATGACGTGAGGGGTGCCCCGCCGGACGGCGGGGCACCTTTCGCGTTTCAGCCGGTGGTGGGCTCCTCCTCGTCCGTGGGCTCCGGCAGGTGCAGGCCCGCGCGGTAGTCGACGCCGGGCTCGGGCGGTACGGGTTCGCCGGTGCGGGCGTCGGTGCAGTAGGCGGCGAAGACCTCCGCCTCGCTCAACGGCCGTAGCCAGCCGTCGCGCAGGTTCCAGCCCCGCACCGTGTCGCGGCGGCCGGGGGCCGCGGTGCGCAGCACGACGCCGCCCGGACGGTCCGCGGCGATGCCGGCCGCCAGGACCGTGCAGAACACGAGGGCCGCGGCCTCGCCCAGGCGCAGCTTGCTGCCGTCGCCGCACTCGGCGTGGAGGGCGGCGACCAGCGGGGTGGCACCTTCGGCCGGGATGCTGCACACCATGTGGTGCGTGCCGGGCCCGGCCGTTTCGACGAGTTGCCGCAGGGCCTGGGTGGCGCGGGCGAAGGCCGCCCGGCCGATGTCCTCCCCGCAGGAGGCGCAGTCGCCGCCGCGGGCGAGCAGCGACGAGGCGTACTCCCAAGTGGCCTGCTGTTCCGCCTCGTCGATGAGCTGGGGCAGCAGCCTGCGGATCGGCTGGCCCTCGTAGGTGACCCGGGTGCCCAGCGCGGCGACTTCCGCCGTGTAGCGGGTGCGGCTGGCCGGGGTGTCGGGGTCGAGCCGGGTGTCGGTGCAGAACTCCTCGAAGTCGACGGGATCGAAGAGGGCGACACTGGTGTGCGTGCCCTGCGCGGCGAGCGAGCGCAGCAGCCCCTCCATCTGCCGCAGATACGTCGCGTGGTCGTCGAACGCGAAGGTCTCGTACCGCCGCATGGCGGCGAAGTCCTCCTCGTCCGCCAGCACGGCCACGGTGCTGGGCACTTCGCGGCGCAGTGCGCGCCGTGCGGTGAGTCGTCGGTTGCCGTCGTTCCTGGTGTACGCCATGGTTCCCCCTCAGCGCGGACGATCAATGCTCACTCAGAGTAACCGCGGGCACTGACAACGCGGGTTCGCCGAGGTCACGGACCAGGCGCCGCTGGGCGCAGCACGCGGCGGCGAGTGCCGCGCCGAGCGCGAGCCAGCCCGTCGGGCCCACGGCGATCGCGCCGGTCACGGCCAGGGGTCCGGCGCTGCGCTGGGCGGCCTGGGCGAGGCCGTGCACGCCGAGGTAGGCGCCTTGGGCGGTGGGCGGGGCGAGGGCTACGGAGAGTTCCCAGGAGACGGTGGCGTGCAGCATCTCGGCGACGGTGAAGGCGGTCGCGGCGAGGATCAGGGCGCCGGTGGCGAGCCACGGTGTGCCGACGGCCGACGCGGTGAGGGCGGCGCCGCCCGCGAGGAAGACCGCGGCGAGCGGGAGGAGGGTGGTGCGTGCGGCGCGTGGTGTGGAGCCGAAGCGGGCGAAGGGCACTTGGAAGCAGACCACGAGCACGTTGTTGAGGACGAGGAGGAGCGGTACGAGCTGGTGGGGCGCGCTGGTGGCGGTCACGGTCCACAGCGGGAGGCCGATCTTGAAGACGGAGTCGTCGAGGAAGAGCGCGGCCTCGCTCGCGGTGTAGGCGAGGTAACGGCGGTCGCGCCAGGGGTTGGTGGTTCCCGTGGGCTCCGGTGCGGGGGCGGCGGGTGTGCCGGTCGCGGCGACGGCCGGGGTGTGGGACGGCGGTTCGGCGCAGCGGAGGGTGATGAGTGCGGCGAGGACGAAGGAGAGGGCGTCGCCGGCGAGGAGCCAGCGGTAGACGGTGGTCGTTCCGGTGGTGAGCGCGCCTGCCGCGGCGAGGCCGCCGACCGCCCAGCCGACGTTGGAGACGGTGCGGTTGATGGCCTGGTAGCGGCTGCGGTCCTCGCCCGCGACGCGGGTCGCGTAGAGCTTGGTGAGGACGGAGGAGGCGCGGTCGCCGAGGCTGCCGACGGTGGCGACGGCGAGCAGGAGGCGCAGGTCGGTGGTGGTGAGGAGAGCGAGGGAGGCAAGGGCGCGCACGGCTTGGACAGCGGCGAGGAGCGGGCGCAGCGGGAGGCGGTCGGCGAGCAGTCCGCCGAGGGGCGGGCCCGCGATGCCGATGGCGCCGGACAGGCCGATGAGGAGGCCGATCTCTGCGGTGCCGAGCCCGGCGACGAAGGTGAAGTAGAGGGCGGAGGTGGCGCCCCAGAGTCCTGATCCGGCTTTGTCGACGAAGGTGACGGCCATCATCCGGCGGCCGTCCGGTCCCCCCGGTATCCGCATGTGTTCCCCTTGACCGAGCTATTGTATTGATACATAGTTAGATCTGTGGCGACACAATATGAGATCACTGGTACGAACGCCAAGGGAATTGCCGGGTCCATCGAACGCGGCGTCGCCGACGGGGCGTTGCCGCGTGACAGCGCCCTGCCCCCCGTGCGCGCGCTGGCCGATCGGCTCGGCGTGAGTCCGGGGACGGTCGCGGCCGCCTACAAGGAGCTGCGCGGGCGCGGCATCGTCGTCACCCGCGGGCGCGGCGGGACGGTGGTGGCACAGGCCCCGGCGGTCGCCTCGCGGCGCCCGCCGAAGGTTCCGACGGGGTTGCGCGACCTCGCGGGCGGTCACCCCGACGCGGCCTTCCTGCCCGAAGTGCCGCCGTACGTCAGGGTGATCCCGGGCGCGCGCTCGCACCGTTCGTCGCCGCGCCTGCCGCGTCTGGAGGAGCTGGCCCGTGCCTGGTACGAGCGCGACGGTGTGCCCTCCGGCCATGTGACCTTCGCGCACAGCGCGCTCGACTGCGTGGCCCGGCTGCTCTCGGTCGAGCTGCGCCCCGGCGACGCGGTGGCGATGGAGGACCCCGGCTACCACCATCTACTGGATCTCGTATCCGCGTTGGGCCTGCGGTCCGTGCCGGTCGCGGTGGACGACGAGGGCATCCGCCCCGACGCGCTGCGGGCCGCGGTGCGGGCGGGCGTACGGGCGGTGATCTGCAGCCCGCGGTCGCAGAATCCGTACGGCGGGTGCTTCTCCGCGGAGCGGCGGGACGCCCTGGCGGAGGTACTCGCCGGGGCTCCGGACGTCCTGGTGATCGAGAACGACCACGCGGCGGAGATCGCGGGGGCGCCGCTGCACAGCCTCGCCGCCGGGCGGCCCGCGCGATGGGCGCAGATCCGCACCGTCACCAAGTACTTGGGGACGGACCTGCGGTGGGCGGCCCTGGCGTGCGACGCGACGACGCTGGCCCGGCACGACGGGCGGCTGCTGCTGACGTCCGGCTGGGTGAGCCACTCCTTGCAGGAGACCGTGGCGAGCCTGCTGGCCGACCCCGCGGCGCGGGACCTCGTGGGACAGGCGCGTGCCGCCTACGCGCTGCGCCGGGAGACGCTGCTGCGGGAGCTGGCGCGGCACGGGATCGCCGCGCACGGGGCGAGCGGGCTGAACGTCTGGGTGCCGGTGCGGGACGAGGCCGCGGTGGCGAACGGCCTGCGGTCGCACGGGTGGTGGGTGGCGGCCGGGGCGCGCTTCCGGCTGGCCACCGCACCCGGGGTGCGGATCACCACCACGGAGCTGCTGCCCGGGGAGGCGGCGCGGCTCGCCGCGGACTTCTCGGACGCGCTCGGCGAGCGGCAGGCGACGTACGGCGGGTGACGTACGGCCGGTGACGGCGCCCCGGTCCCGGGCGCGGGGCCGGGGCGCCGTGCCGCGTCAGGCGCGCTCGCGCCCCAGCTTCTCGTAGAAATGCAGCAGTTCGACGTTGTCGACCGAGCCGGGGTTGACCGCCTTCTCCAGGGGGGTGCCCTGCAGGAGACGCTTCACCGGCACCTCTATCCGCTTGCCGGTGAGCGTGTGCGGGATGGCCGCGACCTCGATGACCTCGTCGGGGACGTGGCGCGGCGAGAGCTGTTGACGGATGGTGCGCTTGATGCGGTCGAGCAGCCCGGCGTCCAGTGTGGCTCCGGGCGCGAGCTGGACGAAGAGCGGCATCCAGTAGCCCCCGTCGGGCTGTTCGACGCCGATGACCAGGGACTCGCGGATCTCGGGGAGCCGCTCGACGGCCTCGTAGATGTCGGCGGAACCCATCCGGACGCCCTGCCGGTTGAGGGTGGAGTCGGAGCGGCCGTGGATGACGACGCTGCCCCGCGAGGTGAGGGTGATCCAGTCGCCGTGGCGCCAGACACCGGGGAACATCTCGAAGTAGCTGTCGCGGTAGCGCGCGCCACCGGGGTCGTTCCAGAAGCGGACCGGCATGGACGGCATGGGGTTGGTGACGATCAGCTCGCCGACCTCGTCGACGACGGGCCTGCCCTGGGCGTCCCACGCCTGGAGGTCCGTGCCCAGGCAGGGGGCCTGGAGCTCGCCGATGTGCACCGGGAGGGTGGGGACGGCGCCGGCGAAGCAGCTGCACACGTCCGTGCCGCCGCTGACGGAGGCGATCCACATGTCCTCGGCGACCTCGTCGTGGAGCCAGCGGAAGCCGTCGGGGGGCAGGGGTGAGCCGGTGGTCGCGACACACTTGACGCGGGAGAGGTCGAAGTCGCGGCCCGGGTGGACCTCGGCCTTGCGGCAGGCCATCACGTACGCGGCGGAGGTGCCGTAGAGCGTGGTGCCGGTGCGCTCGGCGACGCGCCACTGGGCGGCGGTGTCGGGGTGGCCGGGGCTGCCGTCGTAGAGGACGACGGTGGAGCCCACCAGGAGGCCGGAGACGAGGAAGTTCCACATCATCCAGCCGGTGGAGGTGTACCAGAAGAAGCGGTCCCCCGGGCCGAGGTCGCAGTGCAGGGCGAGCTGCTTGACGTGCTCGACGAGGATGCCGCCCTGGGACTGGACGATGGCCTTCGGCAGGCCGGTGGTGCCCGACGAGTACAGCACCCAGAGCGGGTGGTCGAAGGGGACCTGCTCGAAGACCGGCTCGGTGGTGCCGGAGGTGAGCGCCTCCCACTCCAGCGCTCCCTCGGGGGCCGGGGTGCCCAGCAGCGGGATGTGCACGACCGCGCGCACCGTGGGGAGCCCCGCGCGCAGTTCGGCGACGGTGTCGGTCCGCTCGTGGCGCTTGCCGCCGTAGTGATAGCCGTCGACGGTGAACAGCACGACGGGCTCGACCTGCTGGAAGCGGTCCAGGACGCTGCGGGCCCCGAAGTCGGGCGCGCAGGACGTCCACACGCCGCCGACGGCCGCGGTGGCGAGCAGGGCGACGACGGCCTGCGGGATGTTGGGCACGTAGGCGCTGACGCGGTCGCCGGGGCGGACGCCCAGGCCGCGGAGCTCCGCCGCCAGGGAGCCGACCTGGGTGCGCAGCTCCGCCCAGCTCACCGGGCGCGGCTCGTGGGTCTCGTCGACGTGCAGCAGGGCCGGCTCGGCGGCGCGGGCCGGGTCCTCGGCGGTGCGCAGGGCGTGCTCGGCGTAGTTGAGGGTGGCGCCGGGGAACCACACGGCGCCGGGCATCGAGCGGTCGGCGAGCACCCGCTCGTACGGGCTGGAGAAGCGCACGTCGCACCACTCGGTGAGGGCCTGCCAGAAGCGCTCCAGTTCCGTCACGGACCAGTGGTGCAGGGCGGCGTAGCTCGCGGCGGGGTCGCCGGGGACGGCGGCGGGCGCGCCGTGGTGCTCGGCGGCCCAGGACTGGAAGCGGGTGACCTGTGCGCGGGCGACGCGGTCCTCGCCGGGGCTCCAGAGGGGCTCCGGTCGGTCGGCGGGCTGCGGTGCGGTGGTCATCTGGCTGCTCCCGGCTGTACGCGTCGTGGGCGTCGCCGCGCCCGCCTCGGGGTCCTGTGCGTGACGCGGCTGAGCAGGACGATGCCATGTGATCGACTCGGGCACCAGCCCTGTGGATAACCCGGCGGGCGGACCACCGTGGTCCGGTGGATCCCGCCGGGGTGAACGGCTGTTGAACGGTGCACCTGCCCAGGGGTGTCGATGGCAGGCTGAGCAGCATGGATGCACGTGATCTGCGGCGGTTAGCGAATGCGGTCGTGACGGCACGGGGGCTGCGGTCCGTGCGGTGGGCGTGGTACCGGCGGCGTGCGGACGCCGTGGGGCTGCCGCGGCGGGGCGCGGAGCGGGCGCGGGTGCCGGGGGCGGCGCAGGGTGCCGAACCGCTGCCGGGCGGTGGGATCGTGCGCTTCGCGCGGTCGTCGCTGCGGGTGCGGGTGGTGGCGGGCGGCGCGGTGTTCTGCGGCTGGGACGGCGCGGAGCCCGAGCCGTCGTACGCCCTGGCCGGACCGGTGCCGGAGGCGGACGAGCGTGCCGTGCTGGAGCCCGACACGGACGGGGGCTGGCGCGTGGTGTCCGAGCGGGTGCTGGTCGTGGTCGGCCGGCACGGCACGGTGGAGGTGCGGACGCCCGGTGGTGTGGTGCTGCGGCGCGATCTGCCGCCGCGCTGGTGGGAACCGGTGGATCGGGCCGGGCGGGAGGCGGTGGAGCCGCGGTGGACGCAGCGGTCGGAAGTGGCGGCGGACGCGCGGTTCTTCGGCCTGGGCGGCAGGGCGGCGGGGCCGCGGCTGAGAGACGGCTCGTACCGGCTGTGGAACACCGATCCGGGCGGTTCCTTCGAGCCGGGCGACGACCCCCTGTACATCACGATGCCGGTGCAGTTGGTGGTCGCGGACGCGGGCACGCACCTCGCCTTCCACGACAACACCTGGGACGGCCGGGTGACGCTGCGGGAGGGCGAGGAGGGTGCCGGGTCCGGGCACGACCGGCCGGGCAGCTGCGAGGTGCGGATGGACGGCGGCCCGCTGCGCTCCTGGGTGATGGTGGGCACCCCCGCGCGCGTGCTGCACATGTGGGCGGCGCTGACCGGCGCCCCGGCGCTGCCGCCCGCCTGGGCGCTCGGTCCGCAGCACGCGCGCTGGGGCTTCGGCAGTGAGCGGGAGGTACGGCGGGTGGTGACGGGGTACCGGGAGCGCGGACTGCCGCTGTCGGCGCTCCACCTCGACATCGACCACTACTGGGGACACCGCGTCTTCACCGTGGACCGCGACCGGTTCCCCGATCTGCCGGGGCTGGCGGGCGAATTGCGGGACCAGGGCACCAGGCTGGTGTCCATCGTGGACCCGGCGGTGAAGACGGAGCCGGGGTTCGGCGTGTACGAGAGCGGCGCGGCGGCCGGGGCGTTCGTGCGGGACGCGCGCGGGCGCGAGGTGCGGGGCGAGGTGTGGCCCGGTGCGTGCGCCTTCCCCGACTTCACCGATCCCGGGGTGCGCAAGTGGTGGGGCGGGCTGTACTCGGAGCGGCTGGAGCAGGGCTTCTCCGGGGTGTGGCACGACATGAACGAGCCGGTGTCGTTCGCGGCGTTCGGCGATCCGACGCTGCCGCGCTCGGCGCGGCACTCGCTGGAGGGCCGCGGCGGCGATCACCGGGCGGCGCACAACGTGTACGGCCTGGCCATGGCGCGGGCCGGCTACGAGGGGCTGCGCGAGCTGCGGCCGGAGGAGCGGCCGTTCCTGTTCTCCCGGTCGGGCTGGGCGGGTATGCAGCGCTACGGGGGCACCTGGTCCGGTGACGTGGCGACGGGCTGGCCGGGGCTGCGGGCGTCGCTGGCGCTGGCCCTGGGGCTGGGCCTGTGCGGGGTGCCGTATTCGGGCCCGGACGTCGGGGGGTTCACGGGTCACCCGTCGCCCGAGCTGTTCCTGCGCTGGTTCCAGTTGGGCGCGTACCTGCCGTTGTTCCGTACCCACGCGGCGCATTCCGCGGGGCGCCGGGAGCCGTGGGAGTTCGGGGCGGAGGTGCTGGAGCACGCGGGCGCCGCGCTGCGGGAACGGATGCGGCTGCTGCCGTATTTCGTGACGCTCGCGCATCTGGCGCAGCGCACCGGCGCGCCCTATGTGCGGCCGGTGTGGTGGCGCTCGCCCGAGGACCGCGCGCTGCGTGACTGCGAGGACGCGTTCCTGCTGGGCGATTCGCTGCTGGTGGCTCCGGTGCTGGAGCAGGGCACCGACCGCCGGGCCGTACGGCTGCCGCGCGGGCGCTGGTACGACACGGTGACGGGGCACGCCCACGAGGGCCCGGGGCAGGTGCTGCTGGACGCGCCCCTGTCCCGCATCCCGGTGCTGGCGCGGGCGGGTTCGGTCGTGCCGGTGGCCGGGGCGGACGGCCAGGTGGAGCTGGAGGTGTGGCCACCGGCCGCCGGGCGTACGGGCGGTGGGGTGCTCGTGCCGGACACGGGTGAGGGGTGGGCGCCGCCGTCGGTCGTGCGCTTCACCACGCGGCTGCGGGACGGTGTGGTCGTGGTGGAGCGGGACGGGTCGGAGGAGGTGGGGTATCCGGTGCGGGTGCGCTCGCACGGGGCGGGGACGGGTGCGGGTGGCTAGGGCCGGTACTGCTCTGCCTGTTGCACCGGGTGCGGACCTCTGCTATCTGGAACGGCATGTCGCGACTCTCCTCGGCGCTGCGCGCCCTTGCCCTTCCTGTCGCCGCCCTCATCGCCCTGTCCTGCGCCCCCGCCGCGCACGCCCGGGCGCCGGAGCCGAGACCGCCCGCCGGATTCGTGGCGCTCTCGGACGTCGATCCGTCGATCCTCCAGGAGATGCGGTACGTCACCGTGCACAACTTCACCGGTCACCGTGTCGACGGCTACCGCCGCCCCGTATGCCTCCTCACCCGCCCGGCGGCCGAGGCGTTGCACAGGGCGCAGCGTGCCCTGCTGCCACGGGGTTACAGCCTCAAGGTCTACGACTGCTACCGGCCGCAGCGGGCGGTCGACGACTTCGTGGCGTGGGCCAAGGATCTGCGGGACCAGCGGATGAAGGGGGAGTTCTATCCCCTGGTCGACAAGTCGCGGCTTTTCGACGACGGTTACATCGCGGCGAAGTCGGGGCACAGCAGGGGCAGCACCATGGACCTGACGCTGGTGCGGCTGCCCGCGCGGCCGACGCGGCCGTACCGGCCCGGGGAGCGGCTGGTGCCCTGCTACGCACCGCAGGGGCAGCGTTTTCCCGACAACTCGGTCGACATGGGGACGGGGTTCGACTGTTTCGACACGCTGGCCCACACGCTGGATCCCCGGGTGCGGGGTGTGCAGCGGGAGCACCGGCTGCTGCTGAAGTCCACGATGGAGCGGGCCGGTTTCGTCAACCTTCCGGAGGAGTGGTGGCACTACACCCTCCGCGGGGAGCCGTTCCCCGACACGTACTTCGACTTCCCGGTGCGGTGACTCCTGTGGCTTGACCATCCCGCACGGCGGGAGAACACTGCCCGTCCGGGCAGTGTGGGTCAGCGCAGTCCCCCGAGGAGACGCCATGACGGGCTCGTACGTCGCCGCGATCGACCAGGGCACCACCTCCAGCCGCTGCATCGTCTTCGACCGGGACGGCACGGCCGTGGCCATGGACCGGCGCGAGCACCGGCAGATCTTCCCCCGGCCCGGCTGGGTGGAGCACGACGCCGCGGAGATCTGGGCGAAGGTGCGGGCCGTGGTGGCGGGGGCGCTGGCCGCGGCGGGGCTGCGGGCGGACGAGCTGAGCGCGCTGGGCATCACCAACCAGCGGGAGACGACGGTCCTGTGGGACCGGGCGACGGGCAAGCCGGTGCACAACGCCGTCGTCTGGCAGGACACCCGTACGGCCGCGCTCTGCCACGAACTGGGCGGCGCGGACGGGCAGGACCGGTTCCGGGAGGCGACGGGGCTGCCGCTCGCGAGCTACTTCTCCGGTCCGAAGGTGGCCTGGCTGCTGGAGCACGTGCCGGGGCTGCGCCGCCGGGCGGTGAACGGCGAGATCGCGTTCGGCACCGTCGACTCCTGGCTGGTCTGGAACCTGACGGGCGGTGTGGACGGCGGGGTGCACATCACCGATGTGACCAACGCCGGGCGCACCCTCCTGATGGATCTCGACACGCTCCAGTGGGATCCGGCGATCCTGGCCGCGATGGACATACCGGAGGCGGTGCTGCCGGAGATCCGGTCGTCCGCCGAGGTCTACGGGACGGCGGTGGGCCCGCTGGCCGGGGTGCCGGTCGCGGCGGCCCTGGGCGACCAGCAGGCGGCCGTGTTCGGGCAGACCTGCTACGGGGTGGGCGAGGCGAAGAACACCTACGGCACGGGCAGTTTCCTGCTGTTGAACACCGGCGACCGGGCCGTGCCGTCCAAGAACGGGCTGCTGACGACGGTCGGTTACCGGCTCGGCGGGGAGGCGCCCGTCTACTGCCTGGAGGGGTCGATCGCGGTCACGGGCGCGCTGGTGCAGTGGTTCCGCGACCAGTTGGGGCTCATCCGTTCCGCCGACGAGATCGAGCCGCTGGCGGCGAGCGTGCGGGACAACGGCGGCGCCTATGTGGTGCCCGCGTTCTCCGGGCTGTACGCGCCGTACTGGCGCTCCGACGCGCGGGGGGTGATCACGGGGCTGACCCGCTACGTCACCAAGGCGCACCTGGCGCGTGCCGTGCTGGAGGCGACGAGCTGGCAGACCCGTGAGGTCGTGGACGCGATGTTCCAGGACTCCGGGGTGCGGATCACCTCGCTCAAGGTGGACGGCGGGATGACGGCCAACGGCCTGCTGATGCAGCACCAGGCCGATGTGCTGGGGGTGCCGGTGATCCGTCCGGTGGTCTCCGAGACGACGTGCCTGGGTGCCGCGTACGCCGCCGGGCTGGCCACCGGCGTGTGGCGGGACACCGACGAGCTGCGGGCCCACTGGCGGCGGGACGCCGAGTGGACGCCGCGGATGGCGGCGGCGGACCGGGAGCGCGAGTACGGCCGCTGGCACAGGGCGGTGGAGCGCAGCTTCGGCTGGCTCGACGAGGGCGCCTAGGCCGGACGGCGCCCGGCGGCACCGGTGGCGATGGCGTGTTCCACGACGGAGACCAGGACGTGCTTGACGGACTCCCGCTCGCGGGCGTCGCACATGACGACGGGCACCTCGGGGTCGAGGTCCAGGGCGTCCCGTACGTCGCTCTCGGGGTAGCGGTCGGCGCCGTCGAAGCAGTTGACGGCGAGGGTGAAGGCGATGCCGCGCCGTTCGAAGTAGTCGACGGCGGCGAAGCAGTCGGCCAGCCGCCGGGTGTCGGCGAGGACGACGGCGCCGAGCGCGCCCTGGGCGAGTTCGTCCCAGAGGAACCAGAAGCGGTCCTGGCCGGGCGTGCCGAAGAGGTAGAGGACCAGGTCGTCGCGGAGGGTGATCCGGCCGAAGTCCATGGCGACGGTGGTGGTGCGCTTGGCCTCCACCCCGGTGGTGTTGTCGACGGGGCGGCCCGCCTCGGTGAGCAGTTCCTCCGTGCGGAGGGGTCTGATCTCGCTCACGGCGCCGACCATGGTGGTCTTGCCCACGCCGAAGCCGCCCGCTATGAGGAGTTTGAGGGTCAGGGGGGTGGGACCGAATGCCATGGGGGCCTCCTCTCGTGCTTTTGTGCCGGACCCGTTCGTGCTCCCTGTCGGACGTGATCGTTCCGTAAAGAGCGTGGTCACGACAAGGGTTTTCCCTTCCCCGCCCCGCCCCCGAGGACCGGTGCGGGGCGGGGAAGGGCTCGGGTCACAGGGCCCGGAGGGCGTCGATGACGTCGCGGAGGACGCTCTCGTCGGGGAGTTCCGCGGGTGGCACGGGGCGGGTGACGCGGACGAACCGCGCCTCCAGGAGGTCGCCGACGAGGACCCGTACGACACCGACGGGCAGGTCGAGCCCGGCGGCCAGTTCCGCGATGGACTGGGGCCTGGTGCGGGCGAGTTCGACGATGTCGAGGTGTTCCGGGGACAGCGTCCGGTCCGCGCGGGCGAGGGCGGCGCCGGCCGGGCCCGCCAGCGCCTCCTCGGCGATGACGACCGCGATCAGGTCGAGCTCGGTCCCGGCCGCGCCGCGGGTCCGGCCGCGGGTCATGGCGTACGGGCGCACCACGGGACCCGCGGCGTCGTCGTACCAGCGGACCGTCCCACCGGTGTCCGTCCCCCGGTGGTCGCCCTGGGGGAACGCGGCATCGTCTCCGGTCATGCCGGCCGTCACCCGTCGGCGGCCACGCCGGTCCGCGGAGCGGTGGCCAGGTGCGCGCCCACGCGCTTGACGAGCAGCGTCATCTCGTAGGCGACCAGGCCGATGTCGGAGTCGGCGTCCGCGAGCACGGCCAGGCAGCTGCCGTCGCCCGCGGCGGTGACGAACAGGAACGCCTCGTCCAGCTCGACCACGGTCTGCCGGACCTCGCCCGCGTCGAAGTGCCGGCCGACGCCCTTGGCGAGGCTGTGGAAGCCGGAGGCGACGGCGGCCAGGTGTTCGCCGTCCTCGCGGGTGAGCTCCTTCGACTTGCCCGTGGGCAGACCGTCGCCGGAGAGCACGAGCGCCTTGCGCACGGCTCCGACGCGCTCGACGAGGTCGTCGAGCAGCCAGTTCAGGTCGTCCGTGGTGCCCGGCCGCCGGTCACCCCCGTCGTCCGGCGTGGCTCCGGTCCGGGCGGTGCGTGTCGCGGCCTTCGGTGCGGTCATGGACCGTCCCCCTCGTGTGTGGTTCGTGGTGCTGTCGTTCTCGACGTGCTGGTGTCATGATCCTCCCGCCCGCGCTGCCAGCCGCGTTGGAGGGCCGCCATGCGGGCCCTGACCTCCTCGGCGTCGCGTTCGGGTTCCGGCGCGGCGGCGTCCGGGGCGCGCCGGGGTGTGAGGTCGTCGCGCAACTGCGGCGCGAGGCTGGCCTGCCGTACGCGCCGGGGCAGGCCGCCGGTCGGGGTGCGCTCCGGGTCCGGCTCCGGGCCGCCGGGCCACGGTCCGCGCGCCACCGGACGGCCGTGGTCGGAGACCAGGACGGGGGGCCTGCGGCGCGGCAGCGGCTGCGGGCCGTCGTCCGCCTGGTGGTGCTGCGGGTCGTCCCGGTCCGGGCCGTCCTCGAACGGGCAGAGCGGAAGCCCCGGTTGGGCCGGTGCCCCGGGCGGGGTGTGCCGGGGCCCGCCGCGGAGCGGCAGGGTCCCGGGGTCAGCGAGCGCCGAGAGCGGCGACAGAGGCGTCGGTTCCGGGTCCTTGCGGATCTCCTGTGCCCCGGTGTCCTCGTCCGCGGCCGGGTTGCCGCCGACGGCGGTGAGCAGCGCGAGGGGGACGAGGACGACGGCGGTGGTGCCGCCGTACGGGGAGGGCTGGAGCGTGACCTTCACACCGTGGCGGCGGGCGAGCCGGCTGACGACGAACAGTCCGAGACGGTCGGTGTCGGAGAGTTCGAACTCGGGGGTCTCGGCGAGCCGGAGGTTGGCTTCGAGCAGGAGGTCCGGGGGCATGCCCAGCCCGCGGTCGTGGATCTCGACCGTGAAGCCGTTGGGGACGCGCTCGCCCAGGACCTGGACGGTGGTGTGCGGCGGGGAGAAGACGGTGGCGTTCTCCAGGAGTTCGGCGAGGAGGTGGGTGAGGTCGCCGACGGCGGGTCCGTGCACGGCGAGCCGGGGCAGGCGGCGCACCTCGATCCGCTCGTACGCCTCGACCTCGGCGACCGCGGCCCGTACGACGTCCATCAGCGGGACGGGTCTGCGCCACTGCCGGGCGGGGGCGGCGCCGGAGAGGATGACGAGGCCCTCCGCGTGGCGGCGCATGCGGGTGGTGAGGTGGTCGAGGCGGAACAGGTCGGCGAGTTCCTCGGTGTCCTCGGTGCGGCGTTCCATGGCGTCGAGGAGGGTCAGCTGGCGGTGCAGCAGGACCTGGCTGCGGCGGGCGAGGTTGACGAAGACGTCGGAGACGCCGCGGCGCACGTCGGCCTGTTTGACCGCGGCCTCGACGGCGGCGCGCTGGAGGGAGTTGAGGGCCTTGCCGACCTGGCCGAGTTCGTCGGGTCCGTAGTCGAGGAGGGGGGCCTCGGTCTCCACGTCGATCCGTTCGCCCGCGGCGAGGCGGCGCATGACGCCGGGCAGCCGGACGCCCGAAGCCTCGTGGGCCTCCTTGCGCAGGCCGCGCAGGTCCCGTACGAGTCCGCGGCCGATCCTGAGGGAGATGACGAGGGAGCAGACGAGGGCGGCGAGGCCGAGGATTCCGGCGGCCGCGGCCTTGATCAGGACGCCCGTGGCGGCGGGCCGGACGCGGTCGGTGTAGCGGTCGAGGGCCTCGGCGCCCATCCGGGCGAGCTCGTCGAGGGCCGTTCCGGAGGCGGCCTTCCACTGCTGGGGGGCCACGGCGTGCGGGGCGCGGTCGGCGCCGGCGAGGATCACGGCGTCCTCGGCGGAGCGCAGGGTCTCGGCGCTGCTGCCGCGCCAGTAGTCCTCGTAGGCCTCCTGGTCGGCGGCGGGCAGGAGGTTGAGGTTGGCGCTGTAGAGGACCTGGCGTTCGGCGACGCGGTCGGAGAAGGCGCGCAGTTCCTGCTTGCTCATGCTGCCCGCGGTGAGGGCGGCGGCGAGCAGGGCGTCCTCCCGGGAGAGCGCCTCGCGGGCCCGCGCGATCCCGACGAGGGCGCGGCCCTGTTTGTCGAGTTCGGCGTCCTGGAGGGCGCTGAGGGCGCCGAGGAAGGCGTAGTAGGGCTCGACGAGTTCGCTGTACGCCTGGAGGGCGCCGTGGCGGCTGATGGTGCCGTCCTCGGCCTTGCGGCGGAGGCTGTCGAGGTCGCCGAGGCTCTTCTCGATGGCGGCGAGACGGGCGGCGGCCTTGGAGCTCATGTCGAGGTCGCCGTCGGCGCCGGAGCGGAGGGCCGCCACCGCCCGGTCCGTGGCGCGCTGTCTGTCGTGCAGGGCGGCGAGGGCGTCGGCACGGCGGGAGTCCGCGAGGTGGACGAGGGTCTGGCGGCGCTCCGCCTGGAGGGCACCGATCATGTCCCCGGCGGGGTAGCCGACCTTGCGCATGACATCGGTGACGGCGAGCAGTTGGGCGGCCTCACTGCCGGTGATCACGGTGGCGAAGGCCCAGAGGGCGGTCAGCGACACCAGCGGCACGAGCAGCAGCGCCACGATCTTCCGGCGGATCGACTTCCCGCGAAAGCGCATGGCCTCCCCAACGTCAACCCCGCTGCACGGGGGTGGTGTTCCGACAACAATGCGGCGTGAGCCTACTACTGCGCGGTACGACTCTCGAAGGCCAGTACGGCGGCCGAACTCCGGCCGTAGCGGCCCCGGGTCACGCGTTGTCCGGCGATTCCAGGACTTTTCGGGCTGGCTGGTTTTCCCTGCCCATGGGAACCTTCGGGCACCGTCGTTCGCTCTTTGTAGAGGGAACGGATACCGGGACGGAGGGGTGGGCGGGCGGCGTGATGCCCGACAGCCCACCTTTTGTTCCCGTTCGGCGCTCGTGGTGGGCGTCTTTGGGCAGCGGCCCCACGGGGGCGGCCACTGGGGGAGGTGAGCGGCCATGGACCGGAATCACGACATCCCGTCGTACCGGAGCCGACCGCTGTGGGTCGAGGAGCGGGCCCGTCGGCCGCGGATGCCGGATCCGGTGCGCACGGCGGCGGTTCGCGCGGTCCTCTTCATCGCGGTGACGCTGGTGGAGAGCATGGTCGCGGCGCTGTTCGCGCTGGCCGGTTCCTGGCTCGCGCTGCCCGCGCTGCTGTGCGTCCTGGCGAGCGTCGTGGCGGCCACCTGGGCGGTGCTCGACGTGTGGGTGACGCGGCAGGTGTGGCGGCAGCGCCACGGTGTGGTGTCCGTGCCCAGCAGTTCGGCGCGCGCGATACGCCGGGCGCGCCGCCCCCGCTTCCCCTGACCCCGGGCGGACCGGGGAGCCGGCCCGCCCGGGGTGGATCCCTACGCGCCCGCGGGCACCGTCCCGTCCTCCGCCGGGCGGCGGTACATACGGGTGGCCGTGATCTGGCCGTGGACGGGTTCCGCGTCCGGGTCCTGCTCGGGCAGGCCGGGGCGCAGATGCTCCTCGACGCTGATGTACTTCAGGCCCGCCCGCAGGTCCGCGTCATTGCGCAACCTGATGACCAGCGGGAACTCCGCCAGGGCCGTCGTGTCGAACAGGCCGGTGGTGTACAGCAGCTGGACGCCGAGGGCGTCCGCGACGGCCCGCTGGAGCTCCAGCAGGTAGGTGGCGTTGGCGCGGCCGATGGGGTTGTCGAGGAACAGCGTGCCCGCGTGCCGCTGCTTGTCACGGCCCCGGTCGTTGCTGCGCAGCGCGGCCATGGTGCAGTACAGCGCGATGGCGGCGGTCAGCAGCTGCCCGCCGGAGAACACGTCGCCCATCTGTCCCACCGAGACCCGCTCGGCGCGCAGCACCGCGTCGGGCTTGAGGATCTCGACGGCCACGCCGCGGGGCTGCAGCGCCGCGGCGACGCCGCGCAGCAGCAGGGACATTCCGTCGCGCCGCAGGTCGGAGTTCTTCCGGACCGCGGAGCGGGTGGCCTCGTCGATGACCTCGCCGAGCCGCTCGGTGAGCGTGGACTGGTCGGGATCCTCGAAGCGGATGCGCAGGAACTCCTGGCCGGACCACTCCCCCAGTCCCTCGGGCAGCCGGGAGAGCCGCTGGGCGGAGCGCAGGGTGGTGAGGGAGGACTCGACGAGCCCGCGCAGCCGGTCGACGATGCTGTCGCGGTTGCGCTCCAGCTGCTCCAGCTCGTCGGTCAGCACCCGCAGCCGGGGCGCGAACGCCTCGGCCCACGCGGCGGCGTGCTCCGGCAGGGCGGCGGCGGGCAGTTCGCGAATCTGCTGGCGGGCGGGGGTGCGCACCTGCTCGTAGCGGGTGGAGTTGGCGTGGCGCACGAGGATGTCGCTCGCCTCGCGGACCGCCGACTCGGCGGCCGACAGTTCTCCGGCGCAGCCGCGCAGGGAGCGGCGGGCCTCGGTGGCGGCCTGTCGGGCCTCCTCCAGGGAACCCGCGTACGGCTCGGGCTCCTCCGCGTCCTCCTCCGGGGTGTTGTCGCGCAGCAGGTCGCGGAGGAGGGCCGCCGTGTCGTCGAAGCCGGCGGCGGCGTCCTCGGCGGCGCGGTGGGCGCGCAGCAGGTCGCCGTGCGCCCTACGGGCGTTCTCCAGGGCGTCGGTGCCCGCGGCGAGTTCGGCGGTGGCGGTGCGCAGCAGTTCCTTGGCCCGGTCGGCGTCGGCGGGCACCAGCTCGTCGGGGAGCTCGGTGTGCGCGTCGCCGTCGGCGGGGGCGAGCCGTTCGGCCTCGCCGCGCAGCCTGCCGAGCTGTTCGCTGGCGGTGGAGGCGCGGGTCTCCAGCATCTGGACGAGCTGTTCGGCGCGGGCCGCGGCGGCCTGGCGGGACGGGCCGTCGGCGCCGTCGGTGCCCTCCAGGAGCTGAGCGGCGCGGGTGCGGACCTTGTTGGTGAGGCGGTCGAGTTCGGCGAGGGCGGCGCTCTCGTCGCTCTCGGCACGGGCCTGTTCGGCGCGCAGATCGGCGCCGACGCCGACCTTCTCGTAGAGCTGGGAGGCGGCGCGGTAGGCCTCGCGCAGGGCGGGCAGCGAGGCGGTGGGCGCGCCGGTGGCGTCCGGGAGCTCGTCGGGGGCGCCCGCGATCTCCGCGCGCTCGGCGCGCAGTGCGCGGGCCGTGCGGCGCGCGTCATCGGCGGCGCGCTGGGCGGCACGGCGGTCCTCGTCGGCGGCGCGGGCGCGGTCGACGCAGGCGGCGGCGCGTTCCTCGGACTCGGCCGCCTCTTCCGCCAGTTCGCGGAGGCGCAGCTGCCAGGAGGCGCGCTCGCGGAGCCGGTAGGCGAGCCCGGCGAGGGCGTCGGCGACGCGGCGGGCGCGGGCGGCGACCTCCTGGCGCTCGTCGCGTACCCGGGCCGCCTCCGCGGCGGTCTCCTCGGCATCGGCGCGCGCCGTGCGGAGCTCCGCGAGCTCCTCCTGGGCGGTCTCCGCGGCCGTACGGGCCCGTTCGGCCTCGGCGGCCAGTTCGGCGAGGCGGCCCGCCGGGCAGCCCGCGCGCCACGAGGTGAGGCGGGCGGCGAGGGTGCGGTCCCCGGCGAGGCGTGCCGCTATGGCGCGGATCTCCTCGTCACGGGCCATGGCGCGGGCGCGCAGCGCGTGGCGCTCGTCGTCGGCGGCGCGCTCGTCGTGCATGGCGGGGTTCGGCGGTACGAGGAAGACGCCGGAGTCCTGTGCGTCCCGCGCGGGGGGCGGGGCGAGGAGGGCGGCGGCCGTACCGACGGCGACGGCGGAGCGCGGCAGCAGCGAGGCGGCGGCGAGGACTTCGCGGGCGCGGGCGTGCGAGTCGGCGTCGGTGATGACGACGCCGTCGACGAGCTCGGGGCGGGCGGCGAGCACGGCCGCGTGGTCGGCGGGGTCGACGGCCTGGGCGAGGTAGCGCCAGCCGGGCAGGGCGGGGATGCCGTGCTCGCCGAGGTACTCGACGGCGGCCAGCACGTCGGGGCTGGGGGGCAGCAGCCCGCCGTCGCCGAGGGCGCCCAGGATGCGGGCGTCGTCGGCCGCGGCGGTGCGCAGGTCGAACATCTGCCGCTCGGAGATGGCGACGCTCTCGTCGAGCATCTCGCGCAGCGCGTCGGCGTTGCGGTCGACCTCTTCGGCGGTGAGGGGTCCGGCGGCCGGGTCGCGCGGGGCGGTCGCGCTGCCGGAGGGCGCGCCCTGGTCGCCGGGGCGACGGGGGGCGGGGGGCCGGCCGTTGCCGGAGGGCGCGCCGTCCGCCGGAGCCGCGTCGTCCGCGTCACCCGTGGCGCGCTGGCCCGGCAGCTGGGCGGTGGCGTCGGGCTGGGGCAGGCCCAGCAGTTCGACGATGCGCCGCAGCAGGAAGCCGTCCACCCGGTACCAGTTGAGGTAGCACTGCGCCTCGGAGAGCAACTCCTCGAAGGGACGCCCGCCGAAGCCCGC
>NZ_JBSFWT010000111.1:0-22063 GCF_053594975.1 Streptomyces sp. NPDC002537 | reverse complement strand
CGACCCCCTTCCGATCGGCCGTACCGCCCGGGCGGGGCCGTGCCGCTCCGGGGTGGTGCGGGACTGCTTCGCTTTACGTCCCGCACCACCCCTGCGCGTCCCGCCCCCTCCCGTCACCCCAATCCAGCCCGTCCGGCGTTTGAGGACAGCGCGCGAAGCGTGCTTCGGGGTCCGGGGCGGAGCCCCGTGCGAACCGGACCGCAGTCGGCAGCGGACCGCAGCCACACGACAACCGGTCACAAAAAATCGGCATGGGCGTCGAGCGCCCGCAGAACCTCCCCCTCCCCCGCCGACGGCAGCCCCACCAC
This sequence comes from Streptomyces sp. NPDC002537, assembly GCF_053594975.1. Taxonomy (NCBI): domain Bacteria; kingdom Bacillati; phylum Actinomycetota; class Actinomycetes; order Kitasatosporales; family Streptomycetaceae; genus Streptomyces; species Streptomyces sp. NPDC002537. The sequence continues at coordinate 21,755 of NZ_JBSFWT010000111.1, read as the reverse complement.
GACCTCCCGCAGTCCCAACTCCGCGAAGTGCGCCAGCTTCCCGGCCGAAGGCCGCACCGCGTACGGCACGACTTCCGGTTCGCCGGCCCGCCCCGCTTCCTCCCAGGCCCGTCGCAGTTCCGGGATGGATTCGGTCAGGCCGCTGCCGCCGACGGGCAGCCAGCCGTCCGCGTACTCCGCGATGTGCGCGAAGAGGCCCGGCCCGGCGGCGCCGCCGATCAGGATGCGGGGGCCCACCAGGGGGGACGCGTCCTTGCGGACGCGCGGGGGCCGCACCGGCTTGGGGTGTGCCCAGCTCGCCCGGACGGAGCCGAACTCGCCCTCGTAGGAGGTCGGTTCGTCGGCCCACAGGGCGCGCATCAGGGCCATCCGGTCGCGTACCAGCTCGCGCCGTCTGGCCCAGGGCACGCCGTGGTCGTCGGCCTCCTCCTTGTTCCAGCCGAAGCCGATGCCCAGGGTGAAGCGGCCGCCGCTGGCGTGGTCGAGGGTGGCGGCCTGTTTGGCGAGGTGGATCGGGTCGTGCTCGGCGACCAGCGCGACGCCCGTGCCGAGGGTGATCCGTTCGGTGACCGCGGCGGCCTGGGCGAGCGCCACGATCGGGTCGAGGGCGCGCCCGTACTCGCGCGGCAGCGTGCCGCCCTGGGGCGAGGGCGTCTCCCGGCTGACCGGGATGTGCGTGTGCTCGGGGAGGTAGAGCCCGTCGAAGCCGCGCTGTTCCAGCTCGCACGCGAGCCGGACCGGGCTGATCGTCTCGTCCGTCAGGAAGACCGTGGTGGCAATCCGCATCCGGGGGCACCTCCGCCGTGGCTGTGTGGCTGACCCGGGCGTGACGCGGGTCACTCTCCGGGGGGACTGGGGTCACCGTATGCCCAACCGGCCGTCATGGGGGCCTACCGGGCGGTTCCGCCATGCGACTGTCGTAATCCTTCCAGTCATCCTTCCCGCCGCAATCCGCCTGCCCGTGCCCGTTCCCCCTCGCGCCACCCGGACGTACAACAGTGCCCCTGGAAGCTTTCCCTCCTCCCCCGGAGGCACGGATGCACCGACGCGCACTGCTGAAGATGACCGCGGCGGCCACGGGCGCCCTTACGCTCGAAGGCGTGACGTTCGCCCACGCCGAGGACGGGCCCGCGCGCACCACCGGCGAAGCCTCCCGAACGGTCTCCGGCCGGCTGCCGACCGGTTCGCCGGACTACGTCTACCTCCCCGTGGAAGTGCCGCGCGGCGTCCACGAACTCGCCGTGTCGTACACGTACGACAGACCGGCCGTCCCGTCGGGCACCCAGGGCAACGCCTGCGACATCGGGATCTTCGACGAGCGGGGTACGGATCTCGGCGGGCGCGGGTTCCGGGGCTGGTCGGGCGGGGCGCGCACGGAGTTCGCGATCAGCGCCGAGCGGGCCACGCCCGGCTATCTGGCCGGCCCCGTGCGCCCCGGCACCTGGCATGTCGTCCTGGGTCCGTACACCGTCGCACCGCAGGGCCTGGCGTACGAGGTGACGGTGACCCTGCGGTACGGGCCCGCGGGCGCGACGCCGGCACCGGTGTACCCGCCGCAGCGCGCCAAGGGGCGCGGCCGGGCCTGGTACCGGGGCGACAACCACCTGCACAGCGTGTACTCGGACGGCAAGCGCACACCCGCCGAGATCGCCGCCGCGGCGCGGGCCGCCGGGCTCGACTGGATCACGACGACCGAGCACAACACGACGTCCGCGCACGGCGCCTGGGAGGGCCTGTGGGGTGACGATCTGCTGGTCCTCACCGGCGAGGAGGTCACCACCCGCAACGGCCATGTCGTCGCCCTCGGCACCGACCCCGGCGTGTTCGTCGACTGGCGCTACCGCGCCCGTGACCGCGCCTTCGGCCGTTTCGCCCGCGCGATCCACCGGGCGGGCGGCCTGGTCGTCCCGGCCCATCCGCACGCGACCTGCGTCGGCTGCGGCTGGAAGTTCGGCTACGCAGACGCGGACGCCGTGGAGGTCTGGAACGGCCCGTTCACCCCGGACGACGAGATCGCCATCGCGGAGTGGGACAACATGCTGGTCGCGTCGGTGCGCTCCGACGACCGCCGCTGGCTGCCCGCGATGGGCAACAGCGACGCGCACCGCGAGCCGCAGGTGGTGGGCCTCCCGCAGACGGTCGTGCTGGCCGACGACTTGTCCCGGCCCGCGCTGCAGGAGGCCATCCGGTCCGGCCGCAGCTGGATCTGCGAGTCCTCGTCCGTCCATCTGGCCTTCGAGGCCGTCACGGGCCGCGGCACCCACGCGGGCATCGGCGAACGGCTGCGCGTGGACGGCGGTACGGAGGTGACGGTGCGGCTCGACGTGACCGGGGTGACGGGCTGTTCGGCGTCGTTCGTGACGGACCAGGGGCAGTTGTTCAGCACGCCCGTACCGGCGGACGGCCGCGTCGAGTGGCGGACGACGCCGTCGTACGCGGCGTACGTACGGGCGGAGGTGCGGAACGCCGCGGGGGCGATGGTGGCGATGACGAACCCCGTCTTCCTGGGGTGAGCGCGGGGACCCGGCCGGCCGCGTCGTCATGGCCGTGCCCATGACGATTGTCATGCCGAGCAGATGTCTGCCGACACTGACGGCACACCCGGCACCGGCCATAACTTTGGGGACATGGAGATCACGAAGAACGCCCAGTCCCGCACCCGCCGCACCGAGTGGAGCCTGTCGCTCCTGGGCGGCCTCAAGCACCAGGGTGCCTTCACGGCCCGGCAGCGCACCGTGCACGTGGCCGCGGTGGGCGGGGCCAAGCTGGACCACAGCGCCGCCGAGCTGCCCGAGGGTCCGACCCACCTGGTGAAGGCGGCCTTGGTCGGCGGCGCGGAACTCTCCTACCCCGAGGGCGCGTCCGCCGAGGTCGACGCCTTCTCGCTGATCGGCGGCGTCGACCTGACGGTCCCGGCCGGTACTTCGGTCGAGGTCCGCGGCTTCTCCCTGCTCGGCGGCCGCAGCAAGGACCTCGCGGGCGTGCAGGACGGCCCGGTCGTCAAGGTCCGCTCGTACTCCCTGATCGGCGGGGTGAAGGTGCGTCAGGCCGGGTGACCGGGCGAGCGGGCGGCGTGGTTTCCCGTTCCGAAAATGCTTACCGGCGGAGCCGGGCCTGCCCGCATACTCCGCAATATGCCGACACATGATCCGGAATCCTTCGACCCGACCGACCCTCCGGTCCACCTGATCGACGCCTCCTGGACCCGATGGGAACGGGTACGAGGCAGCATCTTCGTCCGGCCGAGGCCTCTTCCGGAAGGCCACCCGCTGACCGGTGAACTGGCCTACTGGCCGCAGAGCCACCGCTCCCGGTTCCGCCCCGACGGATTCCGCTCCTTCGCCCATCTGACGGCCGAACGCGGGCCCTTGCGGGAGATCGAGCCGGTGCCCGAAGACGAACGCCATCACCTCCACCGGGTCGTGCGGGCCGCCGGCCCGAAGGCCGTCGCGAGCGTCGCCTTCGCGGTGCACCGATTCCTGGACCGGGCGGAAAGGCAATGGGGTTTCCCCGCCGCCGATGTGATCGGCGCGGGTTCCTATTGGGGCTCCACCCTGACGTTCGCGTCCTGGCATCCGCCGATATGGAACGCACTCGCCATCACCGAGGACCGCACCGATCCGGCCGTGGTGACCGCGATCACCGAGGCCCTGCCCCGGTGGACCACGCATCCGCGGATCTTCCGCGAACCGGGCCGGCCGCTGACCGAGATCACGCAGCACGCGGTCCACGGCCTCGGAGGCTGGCAGCAGGCCACCGACCGGGCCCTCCGCGACTCCGACTACGCCGACATCGTCCAGGACTGGGCCCTGTGCCACCCGCTGGACGACTGCGAGATCTGCGCCGCCGATCACTACATGGGCTCGATCGACATCGACGACGAGTGATCAACGGCGGGCAGGGGCGCTGCTGTCGGCTGAGACACTGCGACGATGGAGTACATAGGCGAGCCCGGCACCGGGGTGAGGACACTGATCCGAGCGGTGGCCAGGGCCACGGGCCATGACGAGCCCCGGGAAACCCGGAGTACGCCCTTCGACTGGCCGGACTACACGACCGGCGCGATGAAGTTGGTGTGGGCACTCCCCCACGACATCGTGTTGGTGATCTCGGCGGTCGACGGGGTGACTTCGGCGACCAGGGAACTCGTCGGGCTGGCCCGGCAGGTCGGTGTGCGGCAGGTGGCCGTCTTCGTGAACAAGGCGGACCTGCTGCCGGACACAGAGCTTCGGCAGGTCGTCGAGCTGGAGATCCGTGGGCTGCTGAAGGAGCACGGATATCCGGGTGACGCCACACCGGTCGTCTTCGGGTCATCGCTCAACTCCCTTACGGGAGCCCAGGACAGAGCGGTGGAGTCTCTGCTGACAGCCCTGAAGACATCCTTCGAGGCGCCGCGGAGTCCCCTGGCTCAACCGTTCCTGCTGCTGGTCGAGGACGTCTTCGCGCTACGGGACGGTCGCACAGTCCTCACCGGAAAAGTGGAGCGCGGCGCCGTGCTGCCAGGCGACGAACTCGAACTTGTCGGCCCCGGCGGCACACGGACCGTCACCGTCACCACCATCGAGCAGTTCCGCGCAAGCCTCGGCCACGCGAAGGCCGGTGACAACATCGGCATGGAGCTGCGCGGCATGGACCGACGAGAGGACGCCGGTCGCGGCCACGTTCTCGCGAAGCCGGGGTCGATCGCCCCGCACACGGAGTTCGAGGCCGTGCTGTACATCCGGCCGGAGGAGCAGGTCGGCAAGCCCATCGTCTTCCCGTCCACACGCGAGGGGCGTTTCATGTTCCGCACTGCGGAACGGCTGGGCTCCATCCCCGCCCTCCGCGCAGGAGGTGTGGACCTCCACTGGTCCCGAGCCGGCCTCGCCACCGCCACCGTACGTCTCACGGAACCGGTCCCGCTGGAAGAAAAGCAGAGGTTCCTTATGCGCGACCGGACGGGCAGCGGGGTGGCCGAGGGCGTGATCACGCGGATCGTCACGTAGCGCCTGCCCGGACGAAACCGCGCCCCGTGTGGCGGGCGAACTCGCGCCCGAAACCGCCGACCAGGTAACCCTCAAGAGCGACCCCGGGGCCGCCCCGCGCCTTGACCTCAAGTCCACTTGAGGTCCTACGTTCATTCTCACCAGCCAAGGTCCACAGACGGTGAGGGCAGAACCATGGAGTACTCGCACAACGACGCCGAACTGCTCAAGCAGCCGATCGGTTACTGGGCCACCGCCGCCGGCCGGTCCGTGGTCGGCGGCATTCGCGCCGGGCTCGCCGAATTCGGGGTGTCCCAGCCGCAGTGGTGGGTCCTCAACCGGGCGGGTGACACTCGCGAGGAGGCGACGACATTGCTCCTGAATTACGTCATGCCGGGCGACGATCTCGACGCGGAGATCGACGACCTTCTCGACCAGGGACTGATCACCCTCGGCGTCGGGAATCTCATCTGCCTGACCGGCGAGGGCGAGAAGGTCCTCGCCCAGTGCACCGCCTGGCAGAAGGCCAACCACGATCGGATACACGACGGGGTAACGGACAAGGAGTATCTCGTCACCCTCAAAACGCTCCAGCGAATGATCCACAACGTGGGCGGAAAGGCATGGCACCACTGAGGGTGCCGTTGAATATCCGTTGGCCTTCCGAGGCGGAATCAACGGAGAATTGGGCGCATGTCGGAGAGCCCGCAGCACTTGGTGGAACAGCACACGATCCTGTCGGTGGTCGTCGGGTCGCGTGCGTTCGGGCTCGCGACCGAGGCGTCGGACGTCGACCGGCGCGGGGTGTTCGTCGCCCCCACCGCGGACTTCTGGCGGATGGCCAAACCGCCCACCCATGTGGAGGGCCCGCTGCCGGAACAGTTCAGCTGGGAGGTCGAGCGGTTCTGCGAACTCACCCTCTCCGGCAATCCCAACATTCTGGAAGTGCTGCACAGCCCTCTCGTCGAGCGACGTACGCCGCTCGGCGAGGAATTGCGCGAGCTCTCCCCCGCTTTCCTTTCCCGCCGGGTGCACCAGACCTACGCGCGCTACGCGCGCTCCCAATTCGCCAAGGCGGAGGCCCGCCGGGAGCGCGAGGGCGAACCCCGCTGGAAGCACGTGATGCATACGCTCCGCCTGATGATCAGCGGCAGCGCCCTGCTGGAAAGCGGCGCCCTGCACATCGACGCCGGACCGTACCGCGACCGCCTGCTGGCCGTACGCCGGGGCGAACTCTCCTGGGAACAGGTCCGCGCCTGGCGCGACGAGCTGGCCACCCGCCTGGACGCGGCCCTGGCCGGGAGCCCCCTGCCGGAGCATCCCGACACCGCACGGGTGGAGGACTGGCTGATATCGGTCCGCCGCCGTTCCCTGCTCACCGAAAGCGCCCTCGTATGACCGCCCTCACCCTGGACGGCCTGCCCGACCTGGCCCCCGTCGTCGCCGAACAGCGGCACCCCCTTCGGCCATGCGGGGCGCGCCTTCGTCGGCGCGGCTCACGGCGGACGTGGAGGCTCTGCACGCCGTACTGGACGAGGCGGAGCGGTCCACGGCCCTTCCGGAGCGGTCCGGGGTCCACGGCGAGCTGAACGACCTGGTCGTGGAGGCGCGCCTGCGGGCGTGACGCACCGGCCGGCCGCCGAACACGGCTTGACCGCCTCCGGGGACCGGTGGGGTGGACCGCTTCGGGGGATGTCCTGCCGGTTCGGCCAGGATCTACTGGGACGGCACCTGGTGTGGGTTCAGGAGCACAGGGCCGCGTTCATTGCTGCCTCCAGATGACCCAGAGCTTGGCCGGTCTTCGGTTCAAGGGTCATCGAGACGCTCGCGGCGCGGCCGTCGTCGGTGGCCGCGGCCCAGGTCCCGTAGCCGGGGATGGCACCGTTGTGGCCCCAGGCGACACGGTTGTCACCGGGGCCGCACGACAGCGGCGTGCCGACGATTCCCAGACCGGCTTTGTAGCCGTCTTTCCCTATGTCGACGGTGGTGCGCATCTGGATGCGCTGATCCTTGTCGAGGAGGCGGTTGCCGTCGCCCTTCAGCAGCGCGGAGAAGAAGCGGCTGAGGTCGGAGCCGGTGGAGACCATCGCGCCTCCCGCCCAGGACGCGGAGGGGTCGATCCCGGTGACGTCGCGCAGGGGGGCGCCCGGGGATTCCTGGCGGTAGCCCTGGGGGTGGCGTTCGCGGATGGCCGTCTCACCGGGGGCGGGGAAGTAGGTGTGGCGCAGCCCGATGCGCTGGATGACGCGCCGGTCGATCTGCTCGGCGAGGGGCCGTCCGGTGACCTTCTCCACGATCAGCCCGGCCACCAGGTAGTTCGTGCTGCTGTATCCCCACTTCCCTTTCGCTCCGGGGGCGAAGACGGCTTCGTGTCCGAGGGCGACATCCAGGGCGTCGCGGGGGGAGAGGTAGCGGCGCTGGAGGATGTCGTCGGTGACGTCGTCCTCGTAGTCGGGAAGTCCGCTGGTGTGCTGCAGGAGCTGACGCACCGTGATGCGGTGTCCGTCGATCCCCTTCCCGCGCACGAGGCCCGGCAGGTACTTCTCGACCGGTTCATCGAGGCCGATCTTCCCTTCGCCGACCAGTTGCAGCACGACCACCGCGGTGAACGTCTTGGTGACGCTGCCGATCCGCACCTGACCGTCCCGGGGCACCTTCGCGTGCGCGTCCCGGTCCCCCTCGCCCGCGGTGTAGGTACGGACGTTCCCGTTACGGTCGAGCACACTCGCCAGCGCACCGGGTGCGCCGTCGGAGCGCACCAGAGTCTCCAGCCCCTGTCGCACGGGGTCAGGGCCGGCGGCAGTCGCGGGCGCCGCCACGCCGGCGGTGACAGCGGTCGCCAGGGCAAGGGCGGTGAGGGCAAGGCGTTTACGCATCGAGGTTCCTCCAGAGCGATATCAGCGGGTCTTGTCGACAAGACCAACTCTGCTGGAGACAGCCGCCGTTGCCCATCCGTGATCACCCTGACCGGCCTCCTGATCCGCCCCTGAGCGGACTCCCGGCACACCCCTGAGACACAACCCGCCCGCAACTCATGCCGCGTCAGGAATTCTTGGCGACAGCCGCTCCGTCGGGCGGCAGGCCGGATTCCAGGCAGCGTTTGAAACGCGTTCGACGATGACGAGCGTGCCTATGCTGCCAGGGCGCACGGCATGCTCTGCTCCTGCCTCGATGATGCACATCTCGCCCGCGCACACCTCGACTTCGATGCCGTCGGCCACCAGCCGCAGCGTCCCGTCCAGGACCAGCAGCGCTTCCGCCGTGTCGTGGGATTCCGGCTCCAAGGGGCGTCCGTCCATCCGCAGCACCTTTACCGCGGTGCGCCCGACCCGCCCGAGCAGGAGCGAGTTCCAGGCGTCAGGCAGTTCCGCGGCCGTACCCGGCATGTCGATGACGTTCATGGCGTGCCTCCTGGCGGGACGTCTGGCCGGAGGGCTGAATGAGCCGCCGGAGACGCCCGCAGTCGTGATCAAGGGATGCGGTGACGTTATGACACGGAGGCGCGCTGCTGGTCGACCGTTCGGTAAAACCTCCTTGCTGCGGCCCTGTGCCGTCTGCGCGGGCCCCGGGAGGGGCTGCGTGAAACGCCGGACACCGAGCCCATGGGCCGGATCCGGGTGGCCCGGTGAGCGCGTCTCAAACACGTCCTCTAGCTAGCGGGCGTTGCCGATGTTGCGGTCCGCGTCGGCGCCCTGGAGCAACAGCGTGGTCTCCTCGATGCGACTGAAGCGGCCGTCGGGTGCGAGATCGCCGAAGACATAGACCTCCATCCGCACGGTCGAGCCGTCCTTCTTCGTGACGTGAACGGTGTGGCGGTCGGCGTACTTCGTGCCGTCGTAGAGCTCGTCGTGGACCTCGACACGGCCGTCGGCGACGATCGTGCGCAGGTGGGTGATGTGCTCGACAAACCCGACACGGTCGTCCCACTGCCCGTTCGTGCGCTGCCGGTAGTCGGGGGCGAAGTGGCGGTCGGCGGCCTCCTCCACGGTGATGTCGGGGTTGAAGACCAGGTCGGTGAGCGCGGCACTCATGCCGGTGCGGTTCACAAGGATCCCCTTTCAGGGCATACGCCACATAAACGCGTGCGTCGCGCACGCATCACCTTCACCGTAGCACCGGATGCGTGCACGGCGCACGCTACTGTTGGGGGCATGGAGAACATGGAGAACGAGGTGGGACACGAGATCGCCGACGCGCTGGGCATCCTGCTCCGGCGTACGACCCGCACCCAGTTGCACCGCGCCCTGACCGAGGGCATGGGCGAGGCGGTGGACGAGCTGACCTACCCGGTCCTCAGCGCGCTCGCCCGGACCGGCCCCCGTACCGCCGCCGACCTGGCCCCCGACGCCGGGCTCGACCGCTCCGGCGTCACCCGCCGCGCCACCCGCCTGGAGACCGCGGGACTCATCCGCCGCGAACCCCACCCCGCCGACCGCCGCGCCTCCCTCCTCGTCCTCACCGACGCGGGGGAACACGCCGTGGCACAGCTGCGTGAGCGCCTGGCGGCCCACATCACCACGAGCCTCGACTCCTGGCCCCCCGGGGAAGCCGCGACCTTCGCCCACCACCTCCAACTCTTCGTCACCGAAGGCCCCTTCGCGTAGCACCCCGGCACGAGGGTGAGACCGGCTCGTGCCGCGCCCCACGCATCAGACCGGCAGCCGCCAGGACGGCCCTTCGGGATTGCCAGTACTCTGCCGATACGCGGGCCGGTGTACTTATGAAGGAGCGCACGCTATGGCACCCACAATGCGGGAGCGGCCGCAGATGCAGGTGGCGGACTTCGAAGAACTCTCCCGCCGTGCGCCTGAGACCGTCATCCTTGAGTTTCTCTACGGAAAGATCGGAGCGAAGCCGGTGCCCGATGGCGATCACGGCCAGATCATCATGTGGCTCATCCGGCAGTGCATCCAGCAGCGCCCCGACCTCAACCTCTTCCCCGAACAAGGGCTGAAGGTCGAGGCATACCGTAACGGCCGAGTGAAACCGGATGGCGTTCTGGCCCCCGAAGAACACTTCACCGGCCAGGGAGAGTACGCCGACCCGGACGGTGTACTGATGACCGTGGAGATCACCTCCTGGGACCAGGACACCGATCAGCGCGACCGGAAGGACAAGCCCCGCGCCTACGCCGAGAGCGGCATCCCCGTATACCTGCTGGTCGACAGGGAGCACTGCACGGTGACGGTGTTCTCCCAGCCTGTGCGTGGGCGGTACAGCGACACCCACATCGCGGACTTCGGCGACACTGTCGCGCTCCCCGGCATCGGGATCAGCCTGGCGACCGAACGCCTGAAGAACTACGTCCGCTGACGGATCTCGGTGATCCGAGAAGGTATAGATCAGCGGGCAAAACAACATCCCCACAGGTGAGGCTGTTGTGGCCCAAGGTTGCCTGAGCGCGGGACTGGGACTTGCGTACGCCGCAGCCCACGCATCAGACCGGCAGCCGCCAGGACGGCCCTTCGGGCGAGTCGATCCAGGCCGTTTGCGTGTGGTCGGCATCGATGGTCATCCCGAACCCGGATTGCGCAGGCGCTCCAGCCGCTTGCCAGCTCAGGAGCGCGTCCTCCACCTGATCCCATAGCCGGAGCGGCCCGTACTGATGAACCGTCCACGCGCTGCCGTCGGGTTCGGTCCACGCCTGCGACCCGGTTGCCACGTCCATCAGGATCACGCCATCGCCCGTGGTCATCATCTCGGCTGACGGTGCGGCGAGTTGGGCGACGAAATGGCCCGTCCAGTCCTCCAGAACGGCAGGGTCCACAAGGCTGGTGCGTGCTTGCCCCTGCCGACGGAAGAACGTGGGGCGGGGCGGGCGCTCGTGCGAGCGGGCGAGCATGTACGAGACGGTGTCCGGGGTGAAGCGGCCCGAGGCGCTGCCGTCGGCGGCGACAGTGAGCCGGACGAGACCGGAGGCCAGCATCCAGCCGCTGAGGGTGGTCGTGATGGTGCCACCCGCCCGAACCTGCCACAGCCATGGCGTGGGAATGTGCCGCACCGCGCACGTGGCCACGATGGCGTCGTACTCGGCTCGCCCCTTGTGGCCCTGGAGTCCGTCGCCGACGGCCAAGGCCGGGGCGTAGCCGGCTGCCTTGAGGTGAGCGGCGGCACGCTGCGCGACCCCGGGGTCGTACTCGATGGAGGTGACATTGCCGTCCCCCAGCCGGTGAGCGAGGATCGCCGTGGAGAAGCCGGTGCCTGTGCCGATCTCCAGGACCCGGGCTCCGTCCCGGATGCCCGCGACCTCAAGCATCCGGACGACCAGCGAGGGCAGAGTCGACGAGGACGTCGGATTTCCCTGCACAGGCCCCGTGGCATCGCGAGCATCGATGCCGTCCACCTGTGTCACCCACGTCCGATCCGTACAGGCCAGACGCAGCCATGCGTCTTCGCCGATCTCCCGGCGGAGTACGGGTTCCCACGCGGTGCCGTTGGGACGATAGACGGCGTCACCGAGGAAGACCTCGCGGGGAACATTCTCGACCGCGCGCCTGAGCGCAGGGTCGGTCAGCGACCCGGTGGCGGCGATCGCGTCGGCGAGTTCCTCACGGCACTTGCTGCTCATCGGGGCTCTCCACGGTATCGGAGCTGGTCGGCGAGGGCGCGGGTCTCGGCGCCTCGGCGGCTACCGATCCCCGTGTACGGAGCCCTGATGCTCGGCAAGCCTGGTGTTCGCGTCGCGCATGCCGGCCCAATCCTGCCGGATCTCCAACGTATACCGCTCGGCGATGAGTTCGCGGCATTCGCCGCACAACTCGTCGTCGCGCACGACGATGACTCCGGCCCCTGACGTACCGGCCACGGGCACGCACCGCCCTTCCGCGCTCCGCAGCCGTCGCTGCTGCCGCAGCAGCCCTTCCGCGCCGCCCGCGAGGCTCCTGGTGAAGGTGATCGCCGAGTCATACCCGTGGCCGGGCCCGATCCCGAGCCGGTAGCGCGCCTCGCGGGCCGCGTCGAGGGCATCCTCCCGGACGGGGTCCCCTACGGGGCGTCGGCACGCTTCCTCCTCCACGTCGGACGCGGCCGCGCCGATGAAGTCACGGAGGCGGGTGGTCAGCCAGCCGAGGCGCCCGGGGGCGGGCAGTTGCCGCTTCAGCGCGGCGGCCTCGCGGATCACGTCGTCGATCGCCGACTCCTCGGTCCTGACGGCCCGCCCCTGAGGCGGTACGTAGGTGAGCGCGACGGCGCGGGCGGTTCCGGGGAAAAAGGGCATGGGGGCTCCTCGAAGGAATGGCCGACCCGACCGGGTTGACCAGCACAACCAGGTTCTTGTGCCCGCGACTTGTGGGGCAAGCTCGTCCGCAAAGCCAGCAAAAATTGGTATATGACAAACCCATGGCAAAGCTTGTCGACAGGGGTGCAGGGGGTGGAAGACTCCCGACAGGGAGGCTCTGACGCCCAACGGAGCCTCGCGGAGCACCAGCAGGACCGCTCCGCCGAAACACAGAGGCACACCCACGAGGAACAGCACCGGGAGAGGATTCAAGGGTGGCAGCACGGCGTGGCGCAACGTTCAGGAGACGAGAACTCGGCAAGGAGCTCAGGCGCTTGCGGGAGCGGAAGGGGATCACCACGAAGGAGGCCGCAGCGCACATCGAGAGCTCCGAGACAAAGCTCAACCGGGTCGAGTCAGGCCACAACCAGCTGCCGCGCGTCCGCGACCTGGAAGACCTGCTTGCGCTGTACGGCATCACGGAACGCCGCGATCATGACCATCTGCTGATGCTCCACCGGGAGTCGCTCAGCGCCGACTGGTATACGCCGTACCAGAACTTCCTCCCGTCCGGGAAGCTGCTCTACGTTGGACTTGAAGCCGACGCCACCGCCATGCGCGCCTGGAATTCGCAGGTCGTCTTCGGTCTCCTGCAGACCGAGAACTACGCCCGAGCCATGTTCACGATGGCGAAGCCGGTGGACGAAAGGACGACCGAGTTCGTCGAGTTGAACGTAGCGCTCCGCATGAAACGAAAGGAGGTCATCCACGGGGAAGCCCCTGTCGAACTGCGCGTGATCCTGGACGAATCGGCGCTTCGCCGCGTGATCGGCGGCCCGGCCGTCATGCGCGAACAGTACGAAGAGATCGCACGAGTCGCCGCCCTCGATCATGTGACGGTCCAGATCATCCCGCAGAACCTCGCCACATACCGGTCAAGCGCCAACTTCGTCCTCCTGGACTTCGACCCTGCTCTCGCCCCCGTGGTCGTGGAGGAAGGACCACGAGTCATGACCGTGTCCGACACTCCGCGAGAGGTCTGGGCCTACGCCCGGAGGTTCGACGCAATGCGCGAGGGCGCCTTCCCGCCGGTCAAGACAGCCGATTTCCTCCACCGACTGGCAAGAGAGATCGATGACGAATAACCCCCGCCCGGCCGACCTCGAAGTGGCCGACGAGAACGCCTGGTTCACGTCCTCCTACAGCAACGAAATCAGCGGCGCCGACTGCGTCTCAGTAGCGCCGCTAGCTGGCCAGGTCGGCATCCGCGACTCCAAGCAGCCCGACGGCCCCGCTGTCGCCGTGCCAACGGCATCCTGGACGTCATTCGTCGACGTGGCCCAGTCCGGCGAACTTAGCCCGGCCTGATTCAAGCCCTTCTACAGCAACGAAAAGATCGGCGCCGACTGCGTCTCGGTAGCGCCAGCTAACTGGCCAGGTCGGCATCCGCGACTCTGACCGGCAGGAGGGGCGGACGGCAGCCAAAGCGCTCACCACCACTCCCCCTAGGTACACCAGGAGTTGCCGTGACTGCCCAATGGGCCACCGCTCGTGACGATGACGATTCTTCCTCGAGGCATAAGGGGCGGCCCACACACGTTGTGTGTGGGCCGCCGTTACCGACTATGGGTGTCGATCAATTTATACTGGCAATCGGTAAGTGCCAGTTACAAACGGATTGTTGGGGGCTTGCTCAGGGTAGGGGTTGACCATGAAACGACTCGGCGATCTTGGAGGTCCCGGGACCTGAAGCTCGCGGCGTCATAGCCATCCGTCGAGGGCTGATCTCCCCCACCCCCAATGGTGCTGAAGCTGGCCCCGATCGGCCCAAGCGGATCAGATGGCTGCTGTGCGCCAATTTCCCTGCACACCTCTTGAGCAAACGGAAGCGAGTGGACGCTAGCCGCACACTCCCTGTCAAGGTAATACCCCCCGCAGATGATGGAGCAGACGAGACCTGCTGCGGTCGTCACGACCTTCAGACACCTCATCGACGTCGAACGTGCGTGCAGTGACGCGCCCTTCGATAGCACGACCACAACAGGATGGGACATCGCTGGGGGCTGCTGTGGTCGTGGTCGAGCACACGCAGATCGCAGGATCGACTGCACGAGCCCCTTCATGGCGCCGTCCTGACTAGATGTCACCTTGATCTTCTTCATCGAACTCCCTTTCATGATCACCCAAACGGGTGGCTGCTGGCCATCCAGAGTGACAGCTCTGCCAGGCTTCGACAAATCCTCTCGGCTTGTAACTGACCGACAGGCATGACTAGTTGCCCCATGGGCATCGACGGCAACAGAGGCCCCCTGAGCCTGCGCAGGTTAGGGACATCGCGTGCCTGTATCCCCCGAGCAGGTTGAGTACCTCGCCGCGACGACGGCCGACCTGCACGCCGACGTCGAGCAGCGCCTGCTCGCCCTGTGCGCGCGACAGCTCGCCGCCGGAATGGATAGCCCGGGTGGGCCGTGGCCAAGCTCGCCACCGTCGCGCCGCGCGCCGCGCGGCCGACATGCTGCTCGACTCCGTCGCCGGGACCGTCGGCCTAGAGGTACGGCGCGTCGTCGCCGAGGCGTACGGGTCCGGCCGACACTCCGCCCTCACCGAGCCCGGCGACGACGATCGGCGCACGGTTGCCGAGCACACGCCACAAGCACAGGCCGTCGACCGCCTCGCGGTCGAGACCGCCGAGACCGTGACCGCGACGCACCGGGGGATTCTCCGCGGAGTGACTCAGGGTGACGGGGCTTTCGCGTAGCTGAAGAATCAATCCAAAACGTGCCCTAGGCCCCCCATCAGGCGATCGGCCAGGACCCGCCACCGTCCACCCACACCGATTCGCCATCCGCCCGCACCATCACGCCGAGGTCCGTGAACCTCGGCGTGCCCGCCTCCCGCCACGCGGTCACCGCGGCAGCGGCCTCGTCCAGGAGGCGGCGTGGACCCCACTGGCGGCCGCGGCCGTCCTTCTTCCAGGCGGCCCATGCGGAGCCGTCGCGCGCCTGGAACCACCATGTCGTCCGGCCGAAGGCCACCGCCACCTCCGGCGTGAGGAGGTGGAAGAGGAACTCCGCGCCCAACTCGCCCTCGAGAACCGACAAGTCGGTGTCCACACGGACCTGTTCCGACTCCGGCATGGTGGCGTCGACGACAGGGCTTATGCCCACCAGCTCCGCACCGCGCTGTCCGCGCAAGGTCATGAACGACATCGCGTCCACGACCCGGCCACTCGCGCTCTTGCCGTCCTCGGCGACGGTCAGCCGCAGCAGGGCGAGGCCGCGATAGGGGGTGACGATGAGGCCGCCCGGGGCGGTCTGTGAGACCCACGCCCAAGGGACGTGCTGCGCCGAGGCCGTGGAGAGCACGCGATCGTACGGGGCTCCGTCCGGCCACCCCCGTTCGCCGTCCCCGACGGCCGTCCGCACCCCGCCGTAACCGGCGGCATCGAGAGCGTGCCGCGCCTCGGCGGCGACCGCCGGGTCCATTTCGACGCTGACGATGTTCCGCGCGCCGACGCGCTCCGCGATCAGAGCCGAGTCGTAGCCGGAGCCGGTACCGATGTGCAGCACCCGCCGGCCGGGCCGCAGGTCGAGCCAGGAGAGCTGGCGGGCGACGACACGGGGCATGGACAGCGACGAGCTGAACCGGCCGGCCGCCCCGGCCACGCGGGCAGTGGCACCGTCGTCCATCTGCGTGACCAGCGCACGATCGTGGGTGTACACGGTCCGGGCCCACAACTCAGGATCTGTGTCACGGTCGATGAGCGGATAGCCGCCGCCGTCGCCCTTGTCCGAGATCCATACCTGCGACGGCACGAACGTCTCCCGAGGCACCGCCTCGAACGCCGCCCGCACCCACGGATCGGCGAACTGCCCGGCGGCGTCCAGTTCCTCGACGCAACGCTGCCGCAGCGCCGCGAAATCGCAGGCAGCGGTCATCGGCGGTGAGGCGCGTCGCCGTCATCGGTGGAGGGGTCGTTGCCGTAGTCGCTGAATCGGTCACGGTCCTGCTCGGGGTCCCAGGCGCGGTCGTCATCGTCCGGCTCCTGGCCCTGGTCGTCCTTGCGTCCCATGGCTGCGCCTCCTGCACGTCGACGGAGTCGGTGGAGCAGGAGGCCAGAGTGCCGGTGACATCCGCAAAGCCGCAAGGCCGCAACGGCGTCCTACGCGTAAGCGCCCCCGTCAGAAATCGACCAGTTCCGCGTCATCGATCCGCGCCACCGACTCCTGCTGGAACCGCTTGTCGTACGCGGCGCGGATCTGCTGGATCTTCGTGCTGTCCGCGGACGCCTCCGTCCGCGGGTAGAGGAGGGTGAGCTTGTACGAGCGCTCGCGCTCGATCGTGCCGTGGGAGTCGCGGTACTGGCCGCGCGCGTCCTCGATGGTCAGGCCGGCGGGGAAGCGCGGGGTGACGGTGGAGTCGACGAAGGAGCGGAACTCCTTGTCGGTGACCGGCGCCCCGCCGTTCGGCTTCGCGGTGCCGAAGAGGAGTTCCGTCTTGATGTACGGCTTGCCCACCGGCTTCGAGGGCGCGGCGGAGGGCGCGGCGCTCTGGTCGTCGAAGGCCGCGTACGCGGCGGGGGCGCCCGCGCCGAGCAGCGCGGCGGCGAGCGCGACGGCGGCGATACGGGTGCGGGAGGCGGTCTTCGGCAGCACGGGTGGTTCCTTCCACGAGGTGTCAGGGCCACCGAACGCTAGCAGCGGAAGGCGCCGTACATGCCAAGAATTACGGCCATGTCGCCTGCACGGCCGTACAGTTGGGCTGGAGAGCCGGACGCGGTCAGAGAGTGAGCAGCCGGACGAGCAGCACCGTCAGCGTCCCCGCCGTGAGCACCGACCCCAGCACGGTGAACACCAGGTCGACCGTCCCCGCGTCCCAGCCCTGGATCGCGAACCGGCGGGGGTCTTCCGGGTCGTACCGGACCATGACGGCGGTCCCCACGCCGAAGCCGCCTCCGACGGAACCGCGGCCGAACCTGGCCGGGTACTCGCACTCCCGGCCGTCCCGGGTCGTCCAGGCCGCGACCGGGTGGTGGAACGTGGCGCCTTCGTCGTCACGCCTGACGTCGTGGCGGACGATCCGGCCCTTCGCGGTGACACCGGTGCGACGGAGGGCGGCGGCGCGGCGGAGTCCGTACACGCCGAAGCCGAGGAAGACCGCGCCGATCGTCAGCGGGATGAGCGAGAAGAGCCATTCACGTGCCATGTGCTGTTCGACGCGTACGTGGGGGTGTCGGTTGCCCGTGGGGCGCCTGTGATCAGCGCGCGTCGCCGAGTGCCTCGCGCCAGGCCGGGCTGTCGACGTAGTGGTTGTCGAAGCGCTCGGACGAGTCCTTGATCTCCTGGGGGCTCGCCTCGCCGCGCATGACGCGGCCCAGCAGCCGGAGGTAGTCGAAGCGCGCCATGCCGGGCGTGAAGGTGAACAGGACGTCGGCCTCGTGCCCGGGGGCGGCGGCGAAGGCGTGCGGGGTGTTCGGCGGGACGAGGAGGAAGTCCCCGGCGCCGAGCACGGTGATCTCCTCGTTCACGAGGACCCGCAGGGCGCCGTCGATGACGTAGAACATCTCGGCGGCGCGGGTGTGGAAGTGTGCCGGGGCGCCGACGGCGCCCTTGGCGAACGTGGAGCGGTAGGTGGTCAGCAGACCGCCGGTGGTGTCGGAGTCGGCCAGCAGCGTCATGACGCTGCTGGGGTCGGCCGCGGTCTCCGCCTCCGCGGCGCGGGTGAGGGCGGCGGGGAAGTCGGCGTTCTTGCTGGTCATGGCGGTGGGCTCCTTGGTTCGTACTGCGTTCCCTGTGCTGACAAGAACGACTCTACGATCATGAAAGGCCCAGCCGGTGGTGCAATGACAAGCCGATTCCCTGGGCCAATTACTCCTCGACCACCAGCGCCGGCGTGGCCCGCGTCAGCACCTCGCCCCGGAAGAACGCCGGGCTCCTCCGCCGCATCAGGAGCATCAGCACCACGCCCACCAGCAGCAGGCCCACGCCGATCACGAAGACCGAGCCGACGCCGAAGACCGAACTGCCGCTGCCGTACGCCGGGTTCCACATGTCGTAGAGCGTCTTGCAGAAGACGGCGGCCAGGAGCAGACCGCCCAGCACCGGGAAGACACCCTTGAAGAACGCGTCCCGCACCGACCCCCGCAGCTCGCCCCGGAAGTACCACGCGCACGCGAGCGCCGTGATCGAGTAGTAGAAGCAGATCATGAGGCCCAGGGCGTAGATGGTGTCGATGAGGACGTTCTCGCTGAGGAAGCTCATCACCGCGTAGAAGACGCCGGTGGCGACGCCCGCCGCCACCGTCGCGCGGCCGGGGGACTTGAAGCGGGGGTGGACGCGGGCGAAGGACGCGGGGAGGGCCTGGTAGGTGCTCATGGCGAGGACCGTCCGCGCCACCGGCAGGAACGTCGTCTGGAGGCTGGCCGCGGCCGATGCCAGGACCGCCACGAAGAGCAGGACGCCCAGTGCCGTGCCCATGACCGGATCGGCGAGGGCGGCGAAGACGTTGTCGGCGGTGCCGGGGTTGCCGAGGCCGGTGCCCTTCTCCCCCACCCCGGCGAACATCTGGGCGGCGACGGCGGTCAGCAGGTACGAGCCGACGAGCACGACCATGGCGATGAGGGCGGCCCGGCCGGGCGTCTTCTCGCTGCCCTGGGTCTCCTCGTTGACCGTGAGACAGGCGTCCCAGCCCCAGTACATGAAGATCGAGAGGGAGAGCCCCGCGGTGAAGGCCGCGAAGGACTGCACGCCGAAGGGGTTCAGCCAGGTCCAGGAGAAGCCGATGGAGCCGGGCAGGTCGCCGGAGCGCGCCTTGACGATCGCCATGACCACGAAGACGGCCAGCAGCGCGAGTTGGAGCCCGACGAGCGCGTACTGCACGCCCTTGGTGGCGGTCATGCCGCGGTAGCTGACGGCGGTGGCGGCGGCGATCAGGACGAGGCAGGTCAGGACGTGGACGGGCCGGTTGCCGTCGAGCGCGGCCACGGAGTCGCTGCCGGTGACCTGGCCCAGCAGGAGGTAGAGGAAGGAGGTCGCGACGCCCGCGAGATTGGACAGCACGATGATCGTCGCGATGACGAGGCCCCAGCCGCACATCCAGCCGACCTTGGGCCCGAACGCCTGCACCGTCCAGGTGAAGGACGTGCCGCAGTCGGGCACGGCCTTGTTGAGCTCGCGGTAGGCGAAGGCGACGAGCAGCATCGGCAGGAAACCGGCCAGGAAGACGGCGGGCATCTGCACCCCGACCTGACCGACGGTCGGACCGAGCGTCGAGGTCAGACAGTAGACGGGCGCGACCGTCGAGATCCCGATGACGGCGCTGCCCAGCAGGCCGACGGAATTCCCGCTCAGGCCCTTGGCGCGCCTCCGGCCGACGCTCATTACCGTGTCTCCGGCCCTGGGCCGCGGGGCTGTCTGAACCATGAACAGGACGTTAAGCGCTGCTGTTTCCGCAACCGGAGCAACGCAATCCGAGAACTGGACCTTGAAAGTGGCGCCCTTTAACGATAGTTGACCTGGCAATAAAAGGCGGCGCAAGAGTTACGTCAAGTAACACCAAGGAGTAACCCGACCACCACCACCCTGCGATAACCGCAGCACCATACCTTTTGTCCCGTTTCAAAAATTTCCCGCGCCGGGGCCGGCGAACCGGCCCGTCTCAGCCAGTGGTCACCGTCTCCGTGTCCCGCCCGGACCGCAGCACCGTCCCCGGCACCTCGCCCGTCACCACGTCGTGCCGTACGGTCTCCACACCGTTGACGCGTACGCTCACCACGCCCACCGCCCGCGCGTCGAGCCGCGGGCCGTCGCCCGGCAGGTCGTGGACGAGCGTGGCGGGACCGGCGTCGACGCGGTCGGGGTCGAGGAGGACGAGGTCGGCGTGCCAGCCCTCCGCTATCCGGCCGCGCTCCCGGAGGCCGAAGAGGCGCGCGGGGTCGTCGGTCAGCATCCGTACGGCCGTGGGCAGCGGCACCAGCTTGCGGCCGCGCAGGCAGTCGCCGAGAAAGCGCGTCGGGTAGGGCGCCCCGCACATCCGGTCCAGGTGGGCGCCCGCGTCGGAGCCGCCGAGCAGGACGTCCTCGTGCGCCCAGGTACGGCGGCGCAGCTCCCAGCTCGCGGGGTCGCCGTCGGTGGGCGTCGGCCACAGGACCGTGCGCAGCTCGTCGGCCGCGCAGATCTCCACCAGGCAGGCGAAGGGGTCCTGGCCGCGCTCGGCGGCGATGTCCCGGACGGTGCGGCCGCCGAGCCCGTCGTTCTCCTTCGCGTACGTGTCGCCGATGACGTACCGCCCGAAGTCCGTGAGCCGCCGCAGGACCCCGGCCTCCTCGCTGCGCGCGCGGCGCAGCAGTTCCGCCCGTACGAGTGGTTTGCGCAGCTCGTCGATACGAACTGTCAGAGGCAGAGCGAGGACCTCGCCCCAGCCGGGGAGCAGGTTGAGGGCACAGAACGTGCCGAGGGACATGTTCATGGGCGCGAGGACCGGCATGGTCAGCGCGACGATCCGGCCGCCCGCGGCGCGGGCGCGCCCGCTCGCGGCGAGCTGGCGGGGCACACGGTCGGGCACGGCGGCGTCGATGGTGAGGACGTTCCAGTTCAGGGGGCGCCCGGCGGCGACCGTGAGCGCGACGAGCAGCTCGGTCTCGGCGTCCGAGAAGCGGTCCATGCAGCCGGCGACGATGGCCTCCAGCTGGGTGCCCTCGTGCTCGCCGACGGCGCGGGCGAGGGCGAGCAGTTCGTCGGGGTGCGCGTACCGGGAGGCGACCGGCCTGCCGTCGCCGTCGGTATGGGTGTCGGACCGGGTGGTGGACAGCCCCCAGGCGCCCGCGTCCATGGCATCGCGCAGGAGCGCGGTCATCCGCCGCAGCTGACCGGCGTCCGGCGTGCCGCCGACGGCGTCGGGGCCCATGGCGTAGCGGCGCAGCGCGCAGTGGCCCACCATGAACCCGGCGTTGACGGCGATGCGGCCGTCCAGCGCGTCGAGGAAGTCGCCGAACGAGGACCAGCTCCAGGGCGCGCCCTGTTCGAGCGCGGCGAGGGACATGCCCTCGACCTTGCTCATCATCCGCCGGGTGTAGTCGGCGTCGGCGGGCCGCGCCGGGTTGAGCGGCGCGAGGGTGAAGCCGCAGTTCCCGCCGACGACGGTGGTGACGCCGTGGCTCATGGAGGGCGTGGCGTAGGGGTCCCAGAAGAGCTGGGCGTCGTAGTGCGTGTGCGGGTCGACGAACCCGGGGGCGAGGACGAGGCCGGTGGCGTCCTCCTCCGTACGGGCGCGCTCACCGACCCGCCCGACGAGCGCGCGCCCCCGCCCCGGGCGGCCGATCGCGGCGATCCGGCCGCCCCTGATCCCCACATCGGCGACGTAGGGCGCACCTCCTGTGCCGTCGACGACGGTGGCGTGGCGGATGAGATGGTCGAGCATCGTCAGTCACCCCTGTCTCTGTGACGGGAGGGGCCGGGACGCGCAGGGGTGGTGCGGTCAGCCTCACCCCCGGCCGGGCTCCGGGCACGCCGGCGGACGGCAATCGGGCGCCTACCTGCCGGGAACGAGCGTGCTCAAGTCGAGCTCGATGTCGAACG
>NZ_JBSFWT010000110.1:0-22298 GCF_053594975.1 Streptomyces sp. NPDC002537 | reverse complement strand
GCTGGCACCGTCCTGGTTCACCGCGCTGCCGCGCACCACCGCCAGGACGGGATGCCCGTTGCGCCGGGCATCCGACAACCGCTCCACCAGCAGCACCCCCACACCCTCGGACCAGCCCGCGCCGTCCGCCGCGCCCGCGAAGGACTTGCAGCGGCCATCCGGGGCGAGCCCGCGCTGCCTGCTGAACTCGATGAACATCTCCGGTCCCGCCATCACGGTCACGCCGCCGGCCAGTGCCAACGAGCACTCGCCGTTGCGGAGCGACTGGGCGGCCAGGTGCAGCGCCACCAGTGACGACGAGCAGGCGGTGTCGACCGTGACCGCCGGGCCCTCGAAGCCGAAGGTGTAGGCGACCCGGCCGGACACCAGGCTGCCGGCCGTGCTGCCGCCCGCGTAGTCGTGGTACATCAGGCCGGCGAACACCCCGGTCCGGCTGCCCTTGAGGGTGGCGGGGTCGATTCCCGCCCGCTCGAACGCCTCCCAGGTGGTCTCCAGCAGCAACCGCTGCTGGGGGTCCGTCTCCGGCGCCTCCCGGGGGCTGAGCCCGAAGAACACCGGGTCGAAGTCCGCGGCGTCGTAGAGGAATCCGCCCTCGCGCACATAGCTGTGTCCGGAGCGGCCGGGGGTCGGGTCGTACAGCGTGTCCAGGTCCCAGCCGCGGTCGGTGGGGAACTGCCCGACCACGTCGATGCCCTCCTCCACGACCCGCCACAGGTCCTCGGGTGAGGTGACACCGCCCGGGTAGCGGCAGCCCATGCCCACGATCGCGATCGGCTCGTGCCGGTCGTCCTCGACCTCGCGCAGTCGGCGTCGGGTCTCTTGGAGGTCGGTCGTCGCACGCCGAAGGTACTCGCGCAGTTTCTGGTCGTTCGCCATCGAAGTGTGAGCCAATCTCGGGCGGTGGTTTCCGGGGCGTCGTGGAAATCGGTCTTCGGTGATCGGGGGGGCGCTGCTCAGCGGTGCGTGCCCCGTGGTCGTCCATGGGTCCATGGGGTCATGGGGTCCATGAGGTCCGCGTGGGCCGGTCCGAGGGCGCGGCTCCGCCGTGGTGCCGGGTGGAGCCCGCCGTGTTACAGCAGTCCGGTCTCTCCGTCCAGTACGGCGAACAGCTCGTCGTCGGTGGCCGACCCGTAGTCCGCATGGGCATCGGTGTGCGACGCCGTGCCGCGCCGGTCCCGCCATCTGCGCACCAGCGCCTCCAGCCGTGCCGCGACTTCGGCGTGCTCCCGGTCGTGGGCGTCGTCGCCGGTGGGCGAGGACAGCAGTGCCGACTCCAGGCGGTCGATCCGGTCGATCAACGACTGCTCGGACTGCTGGTCCGAAGCCAGTTCGGTCGCCAGGTGCGCGACCAGGGAGGCCGGCGTGGGGAAGTCGAAGACGAGGGTGGCCGACAGCCGCAGGCCGGTGGCCGCGTTCAGCAGGTTGCGCAGGTCCACGGCCGCCATCGAGTCGAAGCCGACGTCCTTGAAGGCGCGCCCGGGGTCGACGAGTTCACCGCTGCCGTGGCCGAGCACCGCGGCCGTGTTGTTCCGGACCAGGTCGAGCAGGATGAGATCGCGGTCGGATTCCGCCAGGCCTGCCAGCCGCCGCGCGAGCGCGTCGGCGCCCGCCGACGGGTCCGCCGTCGCCGACGGCACGGCGCGGCGCGGCGGGGTGCGTACCAGCGTACGCAGCAGCGCGGGCACCGTTCCGCCCCGCGCGCTCAGTGCCGCGGTCTCCAGCCCGATCGGTACGAGTACCGGGGCGTCCGCCGCCATGGCCGAGTCCAGCAGGGCCAGCGCCCGGCCGGTCGGCAGCGGACGCATTCCCATCCGCCGCAGACGCTCCAGATCGGCTTCGGCCAGCTGTCCGCCCATGCCGTGCTCCCCCCACAGGCCCCAGGCGAGCGAGAGCGCGGGCAACCCCTGTTCCCTGCGGTGACGGGCGAGGACGTCGAGGAACACGTTGGCGGCGGCGTAACTCGCCTGTCCCGCGCCGACGACGAGGCCTGCGGTCGACGAGAACAGTACGAAGGCGGCCAGTGGTTGACGCTGCGTCAGTTCGTGCAGGTGCCAGGCGGCATCCGCCTTGGGCCGCAGCACCGTGTCGACGTGCCGCGCCGTCTGGGTCTCGATCAGACCGTTCTCGGCCAGTCCGGCCGTGTGGATCACGGCGTTGAGCGGGTGACCGGCCGGAATGTCGGCGAGCAGCTTCTCCAGCGCGGCGCGGTCCGCGACGTCGCACGCCGCCACCAGCGCTTCCGCTCCCAGCCCGGCCAGTTCCCGCCGCAGCTCACGAGCGCCCGGCGCCTGCTCACCGCGCCGGCTGACCAGCAACAGCCGACGGACGCCGTGCCGGGCCACCAGGTGCCGGGCGACGGCAGCGCCGAGACCACCGGTTCCACCCGTGATCAGCACGGTGCCCTCCGGGTCCCACGGCCCGGCACCGACGGTTCCGGAGGCGGCGTCCTGCGCCTCCCTGACGAGCCACGGCGTCCACACCGCACCATCGCGGAGGGCGAGTTCGTCGCCCTCGGTTGCGACCGCGGCACGCAGCCGACGCCCGGAGGCGGGAGTGCCGTCCCAGTCGACGAGCAGCAGCCTGCCGGGGTGCTCGGCCTGTGCTGCGCGCACCAGGCCCCACAGCGGGGCGCACACCATGTCCGTCGCGGTACCGGGAGCCGCGTCGGGCCCGGCCGCGCCGCTGGTGAGGACCAGCAGTCGGGAGTCGGCGAACCTCGGTTCGGCCAGCCAGTCCTGCACGGTCGTCAGCACATGGGTGAGCACGGTACGGACCCGGGCCGGCAGATCGGCGGCGCCGTCGCTCTCGGGGGCGTGACAGGAGAGGACCACCACATCCGGCACGGCGCCGGGCGTCGCCGCGAGCGCCGTGAGGTCGGGGAACACCGGTGTATCGGTACCCAGGACCCCGGTGAGCCGAGGGTCCGCCCCGGCCCCGACGACCGCCCAGCGGGCGGCCTCCTCGGACGCATTCCGCGGATCCTCGAACGGGAACCGCTCCACCCGCTCGCTCCAGCCCGGCCGCAGCAGAGCGGCGTCGTCGGAACCGGCCACCGCCAGCCGCTCGGCATCGACGGCCCGCGCGGCCAGCGAACGTATCGCCAGCACCGGCGCCCCGGTCGAGTCCGCGACCAGCACCGACGCCTCGTCCGGGCTGTGGGACCTCACCCGCACACGCAGCGAGGCCGCACCCGTCGCGTACACCGTGACGCCGCTCCACGCGAAGGGCAGCCGCGGTCCCTCGGCGCTGTCCTGTCCGTCAGCCTCATGAAAGAGGTTGGCGTGGAGAGCGGCGTCGAGGAGGGCGGGGTGGAGGGTGTACGCGACGGCGTCGTGCTGGGACTCCGGCGGTAGGGCGACTTCGGCGTAGGTGGTGTCGTGGTGCTGCCAGGCGGCTCGGAGCCCCTGGAAGACGGGGCCGTAGTCATAGCCCTGGGCGGCGAGTTGTTCGTAGGCGTCATGCAGAGGGATGGACTGGGCTCCGGCGGGCGGCCAGTCGGTGAGGCCGTCGTCCGCGGAGCCGGTAAGCCGGGGGGCGAGGGTGCCGGTGGCATGGAGGGTCCATGGAACGTCCGTGCCGGCGGGACGCGAATGGACGGTGACGCCGCGGCAGTCCGCCGTGTCGGCCGGGCCGACCGTGACGTGCAGATCGACGGCCTGGTCGGCGGGAAGGGCCAGTGGTGTTTGGAGGGTGAGTTCTTCGAGGTGGGGGGTGTTGGTGTGATCGCCGGCGTGGAGGGCGAGTTCGAGGAGGGCGGTGCCGGGGAGGAGGGTGGTGCCCAGGATGGTGTGGTCGGCGAGCCAGGGGTGGGTGCGGGTGCTGATACGTCCGGTGAGGACGGTGGTGTCGGTGCCGGGGACGGTGATGGCCGCGCCGAGGAGGGGGTGGTGTGCGGGTGTCTGGCCCAGGGTGGTGGCGTCGCCGCTGCCGGGTCCTTCTTCGAGCCAGTAGCGGCGGCGCTGGAAGGGGTAGGTGGGGAGGTCGACGGGCCGGGCGGGGTTGTTGGTGTGGAGGGTGGTCCAGTCGACGGTGTGCCCGTGGGTCCAGAGGCGGGCGAGTGCGGTGAGGGTTTCGGTTTGTTCGGGGTGGTTGCGGCGCAGGAGGGGGATACAGAGGGCGGTGGTGTCGTCGTCCAGCACGGTGGAGGTCATCGCGGTCAGGACCGCGTCCGGGCCGACCTCCAGGAACGTGGTGACACCGTCACCGGCCAGGGTCTGCACAGCGTCGGCAAAGCGAACCGCCTGACGGACATGCTCCACCCAGTAGGCGGGTGAGGTGAGTTCGCCTGCAACGGCGGTACGTCCGGTGACGGTCGAGACGATGGGGATGTGCGGTTCGGTGAACGTCAGGCCCGAGACCACAGCACGGAAGTCGTCGAGCATGGGGGCCATGAGCGGGGAGTGGAAGGCGTGGGAGACCTTCAGCAAGGAGGTCTTGCGACCCTGGCCCCGCAGCTCCTCCACGATCGCATCCACGGTGCTCCGGGCGCCGGAGACCACGACCGCGCGCGGACCGTTGACGGCGGCGATGGCCGCGTCGGTGGCGCCGTCGAGGAGAGCGAGGACCTCGTCCTCGGTCGCCTGGACCGCTGCCATCACCCCACCCTCGGGGAGAACCTGCATCAGACGACCGCGCGCCGCGACCAACGCACAAGCGTCCTCAAGCGAGAACACACCCGCCGCACACGCCGCCGCGATCTCACCCACCGAGTGACCGGCCACCACATCCGGACGCACACCCCACGACCCGGCCAGCCGGAACAACGCGGTCTCGACTGCGAACAGAGCAGGCTGCGCATACTCCGTACGCTCCAGCAACCCCGCCTCCACCGACCCTTCCTCCGCGAACAGCACCTCCAGCAGCCCGTCGAAGTGCCCGCACACCTCATCCAGCGCCTGGGCAAACACCGGGAAAGCCTCGTACAGTTCACGGCCCATACCGACCCGCTGCGCACCCTGCCCGGTGAACAGGAACGCCAGACGTTCCCCGGCCACCGTGCCCCGCACCACACCCGCACCGGCCCCGCCGACGGCCAACGCAGTCAGCCCGGCCACCAGTTCAGTACGGTCGGAGCCGGTGATCACCGCGCGGTGCTCCAACTGCGCACGCGTCGTCGCCAGCGCATGCGCGACATCCCACACCCCGGGAACGCCCTCACCCTCCACCACGCTCAACAGCCCCGCCGCCTGCGCCCGCAGCGCGTCGGCGGAACGGGCGCTGAGGACCCATGGTGGGATCGGCCCGGTGGTATCGCGATGCTCCGGGACTTCCTCCAGCGCCGGGGCCTCTTCGAGGATCACATGCGCGTTGGTGCCACTGATCCCGAAGGACGACACCCCCGCACGACGCGGCCGATCGCTCTCCCAGGACACCGCCTCCGTCAACAACCGGACCTCACCCGCCGACCAGTCCACCTTCGACGACGGCGCATCCACATGCAACGTCCTCGGCAACACGCCATTGCGCATCGCCATGACCATCTTGATGATCCCGGCCACACCAGCCGCAGCCTGCGTATGACCCAGGTTCGACTTCACCGAACCCAGCCACAACGGCTTCCCGGACGGACGGTCCTTCCCGTACGTCGCCAGCAACGCCTGCGCCTCGATCGGATCACCCAGCGTCGTGCCCGTACCGTGCGCCTCGACGGCGTCCACGTCGGCCGGCCGCAGCCCCGCGCCGGCCAGGGCCTGGAGGATCACCCTCTGCTGCGAGGGGCCGTTCGGGGCCGTCAGGCTGCTGCTGGCGCCGTCCTGGTTCACCGCGCTGCCGCTCACCACCGCCAGTACCCGGTGGCCGTTGCGCTGCGCGTCCGACAGCCGCTCCACCACCAGTACGCCCACGCCCTCGCCCCAGCCGGTGCCGTCCGCGGCTTCGGCGAACGCCTTGCAGCGGCCGTCGGCCGCCAGGCCGCGCTGCCGGCTGAACTCGGTGAAGGTGTCGGGCGCCGACATCACCGTCACGCCACCGGCCAGGGCCAGCGAGCACTCGCCGCTGCGCAGCGCCTGCACGGCCCAGTGCAGGGCGACCAGCGACGACGAGCACGCGGTGTCCACCGTCACCGCCGGGCCCTCCAGGCCGAGGGTGTAGGCGACCCGTCCCGACACGACGCTGCCCGAATTGCCGTTGCCGACATACCCGTCGACTTCGTCCGGGACGTGGGAGAGGCGTGACGCGTAGTCGTGGTACATCACGCCGGCGAAGACGCCGGTGCGGCTGCCGCGGAGGGTGTGCGGGTCGAGGCCGGCTCGTTCGACGGCTTCCCAGGAGGCTTCGAGGAGCAGCCGCTGTTGCGGGTCCATCGCGAGGGCCTCGCGCGGTCCGATGCCGAAGAACTCGGCGTCGAAGTCGGCGGCGTCGTGCAGGAATCCGCCTTCGCGGGCGTATGTCGTGCCGGGCCGTTCGGGGTCCGGGTCGTAGAGTGCCTCGATGTCCCAGCCGCGTCCGGTGGGGAATCCGGAGATGCCGTCACGGCCGGCGTCCAGGAGTTGCCAGAGTTCCTCGGGTGAGGTGACGCCGCCCGGGTAGCGGCAGCTCATCCCGATGATGGCGACGGGCTCGTGCTCCCTGCGCTCGGCTTCGCGCAGCCGACGGCGTGACTCCCGAAGGTCGGCCGTCGCCCGCTTGAGGTAATCGAGAAGTTTCTTCTCGTCTTCCACCCAAGAACCCCCTGAACCCGGAATGCGCCCGGAACCCGGTCTGATTGGTCGCCACCCGCCGAGTCGGACTTCCCATGTTCCGTGCTCCGGCCGAGACTTGACGAGCATCCGCCGACTGCGCGTGCTTCCGCGGATGGTCCATCTGAACGCTACGGTCGGCTCCCCCGAGCAGCCACCCTTAGCTCCCCCTAGGTACCCCTACCGGGGTCCCGGAAGAGGAACCCCTAGGGTTTTCCCGGCGGCCTACGGGGCTCGGGCCGCGCGGCGGGACCGGGTAACCACGGGGCGGTGCACGGAATTTGGGCTAAGGGATCGTAGGGGTTGGTAGGGGTCTGCCCGGCCACCTCGCTGCTATAGCGTTCTCCACGTTGGAGGCTGCGAAACATTGGTAGGGAAATGCCCGCGACACAGATTGTCAAAGGAACCGCCCCTTTCGGTGGCCACGAGACCTGGTACCGCGTCACCGGGGACCTCGGCTGTGGGCGTCCGCCCGTCGTCGTCCTGCACGGCGGCCCGGGAAGCACCCACGATTACCTGCTGAGCCTGGCGTCCCTGGCGGAGGCCGGCTGGCCGGTGGTGCACTACGACCAGCTCGGGAACGGCGGCTCGACCCGGCTGCCGGACCGCGGGGCGGACTTCTGGACCGTGCGGCTCTTCCGGGACGAGCTCGACAACCTGTTGCGGCACCTCGGGGTGGCCGACAACTACCTTCTGTTCGGCCAGTCCTGGGGCGGAATGCTGGCCGCGGACCACGCCGCCGACCGGCCCGCCGGGCTGCGCGGGCTGGTCGTCGCCAACTCCCCGGCGTCGATGCCCCTGTGGCTGCGGGAGATGCGGGTGCTCCGGGCGCAGTTGCCGTCCGAGGTGCAGGAGACCCTGCTGCGGCACGAGGCGGCGGGGAGCACGGACACCGCCGAGTACTTCGCCGCCATGCGGGTCTTCTACGACAGGCATGTGTGCCGCATCGTGCCCTGGCCCCGGGACTATCTGGCCACTTTCATGGAGATCAATGACGATCCGACCGTCTATCACACCATGAACGGGCCGAACGAATTCCATGTGATCGGGACCCTGCGGGACTGGTCGGTCGAGGACCGGATTCCGCGCATCGAAGTACCCACACTGTTGATCAGTGGGCGTTACGACGAGGCCACCCCGGCCACCGTGCAGCCCTATTTCGACCTCATACCGAAGGTCCGCTGGGAAATATTCGAGGAGTCCAGCCATATGCCGCACCTCGAGGAGCCCGAGCGTTTCACCTCCGTCCTGGTCGAATTCCTGAAGGAACTCGATGAATCCAAGGAACTCAAGGAAGGAGCGCGCGGGTGACCACTGCTCATGAGGTTCGCGCCTATCCGTTCAGCGAACCGGACCGGCTCGAGCTCGACCCGATGTACGCCAAGCTGCGCACGGAGGAGCCGCTGAGCCGGGTGCAGTTCCCGCTCGGCGAGCCGGCCTGGCTGGCCACCCGCTACCACGACGTCCGTACCGTCCTGGCCGACCCCCGGTTCAGCCGGGCGGTCGCCAAGACCCGTGACCAGCCGCGCACCCACCCCGACGAACATCTGGACGACGGGCTCGTCGGCATGGACGCGCCGGATCACGCGCGGCTGCGGAAGCTGGTCGCCAAGGCGTTCACCGGGCGCCGGGTGGAGCTGATGCGCGCGGACACCCAGCGGATCGTGGACGGCCTGGCCGACAACATGGTCGAGCGGGGTGGGCCGTTCGACATGGTGGAGAACTTCGCCATCCCGGTGCCGGTCACGGTGATCTCCGAGATGCTCGGGGTGCCGGAGGCGGACCGTCCCAAGCTGCGCGGGTGGTCGGAGGCGATGGTCTCCACCACCGCGCTGCCCTGGGAGGAGATGGAGCGCAACGCCAAGGAGCTGTTCGCGTACATCGGGACGCTGGTCGCGGAGCGCCGTCGCAACCCCACCGAGGATCTGCTCGGGGCACTGGTGAAGACGCGGGACGAGGACGGCGACCGGCTGAGCGAGGAGGAGCTGGTCATGCATGTGACCGGCGGCCTGCTCATCACCGGCACCGAGACGACCGCCTCGCAGATCCCCAACTTCCTCTACGCCCTGCTCAGCCACCGCGACCAGTGGGAACTTCTCTGTGCCGACCCCGAGTTGGTGCCGCGCGCGGTCGAGGAGCTGGTGCGCTGGATCCCGCTGAACTACTCCGCGATGTTCGCCCGGTACGCCCTGGAGGACGTGCGGTTCGGCGAGGTCACGGTGAAGGCCGGCGAGCCGGTGCTCGGCGCGGTGGCCTCGGCCAACCGCGATCCGGAGATCTTCGAGGACCCCGAGCGGCTGGACGTCACCCGCGAGCACAACCCGCACATCGGTTTCGGTCACGGTCCACACCACTGTCTGGGCGCCCAACTGGCCCGGATGGAGCTCCAGACCGTGCTGACCACTCTGGTCACGCGGTTCCCGACCCTGGATTTCGCCGACGGCGAGGACGGGGTGATCTGGAAGCAGGGCATGCTGGTGCGCGGCCCGAAGCAGCTGCGGGTGACGTGGTGAGCCGGTGGTCCGTCACCGTCGACCGGGCGGTCTGCATCGGCGCCTCGGTGTGTGCCAACTACGCGCCCGGCCACTTCGAGCTGCGGGACGGGAAGTCCCACGCGCGGGCGGCCACGGCCGACCCCGACGACGCGCTGCTGGACGCCGCGGAGACCTGCCCGGTGTCCGCGGTCACGGTGCGCGACTCCGGCAGTGGCGCGCTGCTCGCGCCCGAGGAGTAGCCGCCCCCCCTCCGCCGTTCCCGGCGGTACCGGCGGACGATCCTCGCCTGCCGGTACCGCCGCCCGGTACGCCTGTTGTACGTCTGTTCGCCTCGGAAGGACCGTGCGCATGACCACCGCTTCCCGGACCGGCACTGCGATGATCTTCCCCGGTATGGGGCCGACCCCCTTCGCGGACGTCGGGAAGTTCATGGTCATCAACCCCTTCGCACGGAAGCTGGTCGCCACCGCCGACCGGGTGCTCGGGTATTCCCTGGTCGACCGCTACCGCCGGACCGAGGGCGACTACAGCGAGTACGCCCAGATCGCCTTCATGGTCAACTCGCTGGCGCTGGCCCAGTGGGCCCAGCACACGCTGGGTGTCGAGGCCGCGCTGTGCACCGGGCCGAGCTTCGGCGAGAAGCCGGCCGCCGCCTTCAGCGGCGCGCTGGACTTCGCCGACGCCGTCCGCGCCACCGCCGGGTTCGCCCGCCTGCTGGAGGACTACTTCAGCAAGGAGTTCACGGATCTCGTCACCCACTCGTTCGTCCGGATACCCGAGGCCAAGCTGCGCGAGGTGCTCGGGGAACTGGACGAGCGCGGGGAGACCTACGAGATCTCCTGCTATATCGACGACGACTTCTACATGCTCACGCTGCGCGAACACAACCTGGCGTGGCTGCCGTCCCGGCTGCGTGCGATGGGCGGCATGTCGCTGTACACCATGCGGCCGCCGATGCACTGCTCGGCGTTCGGCGGGCTGCGCGACCGGGCCGAGGAAGAGGTCTTCGGCCCGCTGGACTTCGCCGATCCGACGGTTCCGGTCATCGCCGACCAGGACGGTTCCCTGATCACCACGGGAGAAGGGGTGCGCACCATGATGCTGGACAGCTGTGTGCGCCCGCTGCGGTGGCCCGCGGTCGTCGACGCGCTGTGCGAGGCCGGTGTCGGCACCGTCTGCGTGGCGGGCCAGGACAGTCTCTTCGGCCGGGTGTCACGGACGACGAACCACTTCGAGGTGGTGCCGGCCACGCCGAGGCTGGCGCTGCGGCCACGACCGCGGCCGGCACGCGTCTGACCTCCCGCGCCCCGTTCCTCCCGCATCTCGTTCCTTCCGCTCTCCGTACTCCGACTCCCGTACTCCGACTCTCCGAAAGGCCATCACCATGTGGGACCAGAAGTTCGAGGACCTGCTGCGCGGGTTCCTGCCGTTCCTCGGCTCCGACGAGCCGCTCGCCCAGGACACCGCGCTGCGCGACCTGGGCCTGGACTCGCTCGGCATCGTCGAGCTGCTCGCCGCGCTGGAGGACACGTACGCGGTGCAGTTCCACGACGACGCGCTCAGCCCGGAGACGTTCGCGACGCCCGGTGTGCTGTGGAAGGTCCTCTCCGGACTGGTCGAGAACCAGGCCGGCTGAGCCCGGCGGGCCTGCCCTGCCGGGACCGGCCCCCTCAGTGAGCCCCCCAGTGAGCAGTGGAGGAGGAGCAGTGGACGCGACCGTGGACACGGCGCTGCACGGGCGTTTTCTGCGCGGAGTCGACCTGGCGGCGCGCAACGACGCGGTGCGGGTCGGCGCCGACTCGATCAGCTACGAGCAGGCGCACGCGCAGGCTCTCGTCTGGGCGGGCGCGCTGCGGCGCGCGGTGCGCAAACCGCCGGGCACCGTGGCGGTGCTGGCGGCCAAGGGCATCCGCGCGTACGTCGGCATCCTCGCCGCGCTGTACGCGGGTGCCACCGTCGTACCGCTGCAGCCGGGTTTCCCGGTCGCGCGCACCCGCCGGATGGTGCGGGCGGCCGGGGTGTCCGCCGTGATCGCCGACGAGGCCGGCTGGGCGCAGCTGCCGGAGCTGCTGGCTCCGGGCGCGGACGGCGAGCGGCCCTTCGATCCGGGCGGTCCGGACGCGGCGTTGCCCGTCCTCGCGCCCGGCTGCCCGGCGGGCGTGCTCCCGGGTGTCGACCGGATCGTCCCGCAGGCGGCCGGTGCGTTGGATGCTCCGCTCCCGGTGCGGTCGGCCGACGCGGCGTACGTGCTGTTCACGTCCGGGTCGACGGGCCGTCCCAAGGGTGTGCCGATCAGCCACGGCAGTGCCGCGCACTACTTCCGGCTCCAGGACGAGCGCTACGACTTCTCGCCGCAGGACGTCTTCTCGCAGACCTTCGATCTCAACTTCGACTGTGCGATGTTCGACCTGTTCTGTGCCTGGGGCTCCGGGGCGACCACGCTGTGGGCGCCGCCGGGCGCGTACCGCGAGCTTCCCGCGTTCCTCGCCGAGAACCGGATGACGGTGTGGTTCTCCACGCCCAGCGCGATCCCGCTGGTGCGCCGGCTCGGTGGGCTGGCTCCCGGCGCGCTGCCCGGCCTGCGCTGGAGTTTCTTCGCCGGCGAGGCGTTGACCTGCCGGGACGCCGCCGACTGGCAGACGGCGGCGCCGAACTCGACGCTGGAGAACCTCTACGGGCCGACCGAGCTGACGATCACGATCGCGGCGCACCGCTGGCAGCCGGAGCGTTCGGCCGGGATCGCGGTGAACGGTGTGGTGCCGATCGGCCGGGTGAACGACGGCCATGACCACCTGCTGCTCGGCGAGGACGGACGGCCTTCGGCGCGCGAGGGCGAGCTGTGCGTGACCGGGCCTCAGCTGACGGCCGGTTACCTGGACCCGGCTGATGACGCGGGCCGCTTCCTCGATCACGAGGGGCGCGTCTGGTACCGCACCGGTGACCGGGTGCGGCGGATCGGCGAGGACGGTGAACTCGCCTATCTGGGACGGCTGGACTCGCAGGTGCAGATCGCCGGCTGGCGGGTGGAGCTGCCCGAGATCGACCACGCGCTGCGCGGCTGCGAAGGGGTCACCGAGGCCGTCACGGTCGATGTGGCCACCGCGTCGGGCACCGAACTGGCGGTCTTCTACACCGGTTCCGCCGTGCCCCTTTCGGTGTTCGCCCGGCAGCTGCGGACGGTGCTGCCCCAGGGCATGACACCCCGGCACTTCTGGCGGCTGGACGAGTTCCCGCTCAACTCCAACCGGAAGACCGACCGCGGTGTGCTGCGGGCCCGCGCCGAGGAACGGCTGCGCCGCACCACCGGCACCACCAGTAGGCCCGGCACCGGCGGCACCAGCACGTCGACAACCTGACAGGAGAAGAGCGTTGGACAGCACTTCCGGCTCGGACGGCACTTTCGGCTCGGACGGCACTTACGGCTCGGACGGCACTTACGGCGTGGCGCACGGGGTTCCCCTGCGTGGCCACCGTCACGACAGCCTGGTTCACACCCTGCTGGACGAGGCCGTGTCGGCCACGCCCTCGGCCGCGGCGGTCGGTGACGCCGAGGGGCAGTGGAGCTATGCCCGTCTCGACGCGTACAGCCGTGCCTTCACCGACTGGCTGGAGGCCCAGGGCGCCGGACCGGGCGACCGCCTGGTCGCCCAGCTGCCCACCAACCGGGAACTGGTCGCCCTGTTCTACGGCGCGTCCCGGCGCGGCGTCGTCTTCGTGCCGCTCAACCCCGACATGAAGGCGTACCACCTGCGCTCGGTCCTGGAGAACGCCGAGCCCGCCCTGGTCGTCTGCGCCGAGGGGCAGGGCGCGACGTTCGGCGCGGTCACCGGGGCCCCCGTCCACGAGTTCGGCGGCGTGTGGAGCGAGATCGAGAAGATCGCCGACCGGGGGCCGCGCCCGGAGACGGCCGTCGATGTCGCACCGGACCGGCCCGCCGCCCTCGTCTACACCTCGGGCAGCACCGCCGCCCCGAAGGCGGTGGTCTGCCCGCACGCGCAGATGGTCTTCGCCACCCGTTCCATGGTGCAGGTGCTCGACTACCGCCCCGACGACGTGGTGTTCTGCCGCTTCCCGATGTCCTGGGACTACGGCCTGTACAAGGTTCTGATGTGTGCCGCCGGACGCAGCTCGATCGTGCTGGCCGACGGTGAGTCGGACCTGCGGCTGCTGACCGCCGTCCGGGAGAGCGGGGCGACCGTGGTGCCGATCGTGCCGTCGCTGGCCGCCATGATCGCCACGCTGGCGCGCCGGACGGAGAACCCCGCGCCGCGGGTGCGGATGTTCACCAACACCGGTGCGGCGCTGCCGCAGCCGGTGATCGATACCCTGCGCGACGCCTTTCCCGGTGTCCGTGTGGTGCGCCAGTTCGGCCAGACCGAGTGCAAGCGCGTCTCCATCATGCCGCCGGAGCAGGACCGCGAGCGGCCCGACTCGGTGGGGCTGCCGCTGCCCGGCACCCGGGTCCTGGTGCTGGACGAGGACGGCGGGCCCGTACCCGTCGGGGAGATCGGCGAGATCGTCGCCGTGGGCCCGCATGTGATGCCCGGCTACTG
Organism: Streptomyces sp. NPDC002537; assembly: GCF_053594975.1. Lineage (NCBI taxonomy): Bacteria > Bacillati > Actinomycetota > Actinomycetes > Kitasatosporales > Streptomycetaceae > Streptomyces > Streptomyces sp. NPDC002537. Next base: position 8,573 of record NZ_JBSFWT010000110.1, on the reverse strand, counting down.
GCGCAATCCGGAGGTGAGCGCGCGTGCCTTCCGCCGGCACGCTCCCACTGGTGAACTCCGGCTGCACACCGGGGACTACGGCTCGCTGGACGAGGACGGGTATCTGTACTTCCAGGGGCGCCAGGACGACCTGTTCAAGCGCAAGGGCATCCGGATGAGCACCCTGGAGATCGAGGCCGCCGCCATGGACATCCCGGGCGTGCGCGCGGCGGCGGTGCTGCCCCCGTCGGACCGGCACGACCTGGCGCTGTTCGTGGAGTCCGATCTCGCCCCGCACGCGATCCTGCGCGAGCTGGCGGGCCGGCTGGAGCACCAGAAGGTGCCCGCGGTCTGCCGGGTGCTCGGCGACTTCCCCCTCACCCTGCACGGCAAGAACGAGAAGAGGCGGCTCGCGGAGCTGCTCGACGGGAGTGACCAGTGAGCCGGTACACCGAGCTGGCCGAGCGGTACGGCACCCCGCTGTACGTGTACGACCTGGACCGGGTCACCGCCGCGCGGCAGGATCTGTTCGACGCGCTGCCGGAGCGGTTCAGTCTGTTCAGCGCGGTCAAGGCCAACCCGCACCCCGAGGTGCTCCGGGCGCTGGGAACCGGCGACGGACGGGTCTGCCGGGCCGAGATCAGCTCGACGGGCGAGCTGGCCGCCGCGCTGGAGGCCGGGTTCGACCCGGCGCAGTGTCTGTACACCGGTCCGGGCAAGACCGACGGCGAACTGGCCGCGGCCCTCGCCGCCGGGGTCCGGCTGTTCTCCGTGGAGTCCCTCACCGACCTGGAGCACGTGGGGGCCGCGGCCGAGGCGCAGGGCGTGGTGGCCGACTGTCTGCTGCGTGTCAACAGTGCCTCGGCCAGCGCCACCACCAGCATCCGGATGACCGGCACGCCCTCGCAGTTCGGCATCGACGCCGAGACGCTGGGCGAGGTGCTGCCCCGGCTGCGCGCCGTACCCGGCACCGACGTCGTGGGGGCGCACTTCTTCCCGCTGAGCAACGCCAGGGACGAGGACAGTCTGGTCGGGGAGTTCCGGCACACGCTGTCGGTCGCCGCCGGGCTGGAGCGCGAGCACGGGCTGCCCCTGCGGTTCCTGGACATCGGCGGCGGTTTCGCCGCCCCCTACGCGGTGCCCGGGGAGCGCCCGGTGTACGGGAAGCTGCGCGAGCGGCTGGAGGACACCCTGGACGAGCTGTTCCCCGACTGGCGCCGGGGCACCCCGCACTTCGCCTGCGAGTCCGGCCGCTATCTGGTGGGCGACAGCGGTTTCCTGCTGACCCGGGTGGTCAACATCAAGGAGAGCCGCGGCCGTACGTTCGTCATCCTGGACGCCGGTATCAACACGTTCGGCGGGATGTCGGGTCTGGGCCGGCTGCTGCCGGTGGCCGTCCAGCCGGAAGACGCGGAGCAGGCCGCGGCGATCGAGGACGGCACGGGGCTGAGCGCCAGCCTGGTCGGCCCGCTGTGCACGCCGGGCGACGTCCTCGGCCGCCGGGTCGAGCTGCCCCGGCTGGAGGTCGGCGACCTCGTCACCGTCCCCAACGCCGGTGCGTACGGCCCGACCGCGAGCCTGCTGATGTTCCTGGGCCGGCCCGCGCCCGCCGAGGTGCTGCTGCGCGGCGGCGAGGTCGTGTCCGCGTCCCGGCTGGAGCACCGCCGTGCCCCGCTGGCGCCGACGGCGGGCCGGGACGGGGCGGTACCGGTCGCCGGAGGGCGGGCATGACCCCGCCCTCACGCGAACAGGCCGGACCGGTGGCACCGTCGGCGGCTGTTCCCGTCCCGTCCGCCGACCACGCCCCGGCCGGGCACCGGCAGACGGTTCTGGTCAGCGGTCTGGCATCCGACTCGCACACCTGGAACCTGGTGTTCCTCCAATTGCTGATCGAGGAGCACGGCTACGACGTGGTGAACCTGGGCCCGTGCGTCCCGGACGAACTGCTCGTACGGGAGTGCCTGGAGCGCGCGCCGGCCCTGCTCGTGGTGAGCAGCGTCAACGGGCACGGGCGCCAGGACGGCGTCCGGGTCATCAGGAAGCTGCGCGCCGAGCCGGCGTTGGCGGAGCTGCCCGCGGTCATCGGGGGGAAGCTCGGGATCACCGGCGGCGAGGGCACCGGCCACGTGGCGGAGCTGGTCGAGGCGGGCTTCGACAGCGTCTTCGAGGACGGTGTGCAGGAGATCGCCGCCTTCCGGCGCTTCATCGGCGGCATACCGCAACGGGCGCTGTCGTGACCGACCGCCCCGCCCCGGCGCCGGACGACGGCCGGATCCGGCGGGACACCCGCCGGGCCGGTGACCCGCTGGGTGCCGTCGCCGCCCCCGCACCGGGCGCCGGGCCCGCGCGGACGACCACCGGACCGGGCGCCCCGGTCGGCGACTTCGGCGCGTTCGTACGCCGCTCGCACCGGGCCGGGCGGCTGGTGGTGCAGCCCCGGATGGGGTTCGGCGATCCCGCCGCCATGCGTGCGGGACTGCACGCCACCCGGCATGCCGACGCCACCACCGTCGGCACCCTCACCCTGGACAGCTACACCCGGGTCGGGGACCTCGCCGCGATCGAGACCGCCCTGCGCGACGGGAGCGGCCTCAACGGCTTCCCCATCGTCAGCCATGACGTCGAGACCACCCGCGCGGTCCTGCGCGAACTGCACGGCGACGACTTCCCGGTGCAGGTCCGGCACGGTTCCGCGGCTCCGTTCGACATCTTCGTCGCGCTGATGCGGGCCGGGCTCAGCGCCACCGAGGGCGGGCCGGTGTCCTACTGCCTGCCGTACGGCCGCACCCCGCTCGACGAGTCGATACGCAACTGGGAGCGCGGCAGCGCACTGTTCGCGCAGCTACGGGAGTTGGGCGCCAGCCCCCACATGGAGACCTTCGGCGGCTGCATGCTGGGGCAGCTGTGCCCGCCGGGCATTCTGGTCGCGGTGAGCGTTCTGGAGGCGGTGTTCTTCCACCGGCTCGGCATCCGCGACCTGTCCGTCAGCTACGCCCAGCAGACCAACGGCGAGCAGGACCGCGAGGCGGTGGCAGCGCTGCGCAGGCTGTGCGCGGAGCTGCTTCCGGAGGCCGAGTGGCACGTCGTGATCTACGCCTACATGGGCGTGTATCCGTTCACTCCCGAGGGCTGCTACCGGCTGCTCGGGGAGGCCGCCGAACTCGCGGTCGCCACCGGCTCGGAACGGCTGATCGTCAAGACCGTCGCCGAGTCGCGGCGCATCCCCACCGTCGCGGAGAACGTCGCCGCGCTGGAGCACGCCGCCCGGGTGGCACAGGCGGCGCCGGGGCCCTCGGCGGACGACCCGGCGGCCCGGGACTCCCAGACGTACGCCGAGGCGCGCACGCTCGTGGACGCGGTGCTGAACAGCCATCCGGACCCGGGGCGCGCGCTGCTGCTCGCCTTCAAGCGCGGCTATCTGGACATCCCGTACTGCGTGCACCCGGACAACGCCGGCCGCAGCCGCAGCTATATCGACAACGACGGCTGGCTGCGCTGGGCCGACACGGGCTCGCTGCCCATCGCGGGCCTGGTGGGCAACCGCCGGTCCCGCCCCGTCACCTCGTCGGACCTGCTCGAAGCCCTGTCGTATGTGCAGCGCAGCCACGACGAGCCGTCCCTGTGGACCGAACCCCGGCCCGCCCCCGCGAAACCCGTCGGCCCGTCCGAGGGAGGCAGGCCGTCGCCATGACCGATCACCCCGGCCGCCCGACCGGCCACCCACCGCCGAGCTTGCGGCCACGCGCCGCCGACTGACCGGCACCACACCGCCGGACACCGCCGTTCGTCGGCCTGCCGGATGTCCGAACACCCCGCTTGCCTGGTTCTTCGCCCGCGGAATCTTTTTGGAGTGCACCGAATGACAGAGTCCGAGAACGTTCCTTCCCCGTCCGGTGCCGTATCGGCCGGGACAGCGGGCGAGCCCGGGGGCACGCCGGAGACCGGGCCGCAGGCGCGGCGGTCCCTCCTGGTGGAGCGGCTCACCGGACTGACCGCGGCCGAGCAGGAACGCGCCGTGCTGGAGATCGTGCACGAGCAGACCGTGGCCGCGCTGCGCCGCGCCCGCCCGGACACGAAGGACGCGGTGGACACCGCCCGGCCCTTCCTGGAGCTGGGTTTCGACTCGCTGTCCGCCGTGGACCTGCACACCCGGCTGACCGCTGCCACCGGCCTGGAACTGCCCGTCACGGCGGTCTACGACCACCCCACACCGGTGGAGCTGAGCCGCTTCGTACGCATCCGGGCCCTCGGTCTGGCACCCGAGCCGATCGCCGTGGCCGTCCGGGAGACATCGGGGGACGACGACGATCCGGTCGCCATCATCGGTATCGGCTGCCACTACCCCGGCGGTGTCGACTCCCCCGAGGAGTTCTGGGCGTTGATGGCCGAAGGCCGCGAGGTGCTCTCGGACTTCCCCACCGACCGCGGCTGGGACGTCCCCGGAATGTTCGACCCGGACCCCGACCAGCCCGGCAAGTCGTACGTCGACCAGGGCGGCTTCCTGGAGAAGGCCGCCGATTTCGATGCGGACTTCTTCAAGATCAGCCCGCGTGAGGCGCTGGCGATGGACCCGCAGCAGCGGCTGATCCTGGAGACCTCCTGGGAGGCGCTGGAGCGGGCCGGTATCGACCCGGCCTCGCTCCGGGGCAGTCGGACCGGCGTCTTCTTCGGTGCCGAGGTGCACGAGTACGGCACCCGTGTCCACCAGGCACCGCTGGGCCTCGACGGCTATCTGATGACCGGCAACGCACCGAGCGTCGCCTCCGGCCGTGTCTCCTACACCCTGGGTCTGGAGGGCCCGGCGGTGACGGTGGACACGGCGTGCTCCGGCTCGCTGGTCTCCCTGCACCTGGCGGCCCAGTCGCTGCGCAACGGCGAGTGCTCACTGGCCCTGGTCGGCGGTGTCGCCGTGATGGGCAGCCCCGGCATGTTCACCGCGTTCAGCCGGCAGCGCGGTCTGGCGGCCGACGGCCGGTGCAAGGCGTTCGCCGAGGCCGCGGACGGCACCGGATTCTCCGAGGGTGTCGGCGTGTTCGTGGTGGAGCGGCTGTCGGACGCCCGGCGCAACGGCCACCGGGTGCTGGCGGTGGTGAGCGGCAGCGCGGTGAACCAGGACGGTGCGAGCAACGGCCTCACCGCCCCCAACGGCCCTTCGCAGCAGCGTCTGATTCTCCAGGCCCTGGCCAACGCGGGACTGCGGCCGGCCGACGTGGACGCCGTCGACGCGCACGGCACGGGCACGAAGCTCGGCGACCCCATCGAGGCGCAGGCGATCCTGGCGACCTACGGGCAGGAGCGGCCGGCCGGCCGCCCGCTGTGGCTGGGCTCGGCGAAGTCCAACCTCGGGCACACCCAGGCCGCCGGCGGCGCCGCCAGCGTGATCAAGATGGTGCTGGCCATGCGGCACGGCGTACTGCCCCGGACCCTGCACGTGGACGCGCCGTCCTCGCACGTCGACTGGTCGGCCGGCGACGTGGAACTGCTCACCGAGGCGATGCCGTGGGAGGCCCCGGACGGTCGGCCGCGGCGCGCCGGCATCTCCGCGTTCGGGATCAGCGGCACGAACGCGCATGTGATCATCGAGGAGGCGCCCGCGGCCGGACCCGCCGAGGACGAGGCGGAAGCCGTGGCAGGTCCCACCGCCACGGGACCGGGCCTGCCGCTGGTCCTCAGCGCCCGTTCCCCGGAGGCGCTGAGCGCACAGGCGGCCGGAGTGCTCGACCTGTTGACACGCGACGACGCTCCGGACCCGGCGGACGTGGGGCTCGCACTGGCCACGACCCGCGCGGAGCTGGAACATCGCGCCGTGGTCGCGGGGAACGGGACCGACGAACTGATCGCCGCTCTGCGGGCCCTGTCCGTCGACGGCGACGACACGGCAGGTGTCGTGCGGGACATGGCGGCCGGGGGCCGCCTGGCATTCCTGTTCACCGGGCAGGGCGCGCAGCGCGTCGGCATGGGCCGCGAACTGTACGACGTCTTTCCGGTGTTCGCCCAGGCCCTGGAGGAGGTGTGCGGGTACCTCGACCTGCAACTCGAACGGCCTTTGCTGGAGGTGCTGTTCGCGGAGGAAGGTTCGGCCGAGGCGGGGCTGCTGGAGCGTACGGAGTACGCGCAGCCCGCTCTGTTCGCAGTCGAGACGGCGCTGTTCCGGCTGGCCGGGTCGTGGGGTGTGCGTCCGGATGTGGTGGCCGGTCACTCGGTGGGTGAGATCGCGGCGGCGTGTGCGGCGGGTGTGTTCTCGCTTGAGGACGCCTGTGCGCTGGTCGCGGCGCGCGGCCGTCTGATGCAGGCTCTCCCCGAGGGTGGGGTGATGGCAGCGGTCCAGGCGACCGAGGACGAGGTCCTCGCTCTTCTTGATGGTGCCGCCGATGCGGCCATCGCCGCTGTCAATGGTCCGCGTGCGGTTGTGGTCTCCGGGGCCCGGAACACTGTCGACGCGATCGTGGAGGAGCTGCGGGGCCGGGGTCGGAAGACCTCCCCGCTGAAGGTCTCCCACGCCTTCCACTCGCCTCTCATGGACCCCATGCTCGAAGATTTCCGGCAGCTCGCCGAGATCCTCGACTACGCCGAGCCGGGTATTCCGGTGGTCTCGACCGTCACCGGACGTACCGCCGGTGTGGGTGAACTCACCTCGCCCGCCTACTGGGTGGAGCATGTCCGTCAGGCGGTCCGTTTCGCCGACGCCGTCCACACCTTGGTCGACGACGGTGTCACCACGTTCCTGGAGATCGGCCCGGACGCCGTCCTGACCGCGATGACCTCCACAATGCTGGACGACGACACCACCACCCTGTGCGTCCCCCTCCTGCGCCGCAACCACCCCGAACAGCCCGAAACCCTCACGGCGTTGGCGCGCCTGTGGGCCCATGGACATGCCGTCGACTGGACCGCCCTGCACGCCGGCGGCTCCGCCCGGCCCGTCGATCTCCCCACCTACCCCTTCCAGCGCCGCCGCTACTGGCTCGAAGAAGGACCCGGCGCCAGCGATGCCACCACCCTGGGCCAGACACCCGCACACCACCCCCTCCTCGGCGCGGCCATCACCGTCCCCGGCACCGACACCACCGTCCTCACCGGACGCATCAGCACCCGCACCCACCCCTGGCTCGCCGACCACACCATCCTGGGCACCACCCTCCTCCCCGGCACCGCCCTCCTCGAACTCGCCCTCCACGCCGGCGACCACACCAACACCCCCCACCTCGAAGAACTCACCCTCCAAACACCGCTGGCCCTTCACCCGGACGTCCACACCGACCTCCGGGTCGAGGTGAACACCCCGGACACCACGGGAAGCCGCGCGCTCACCATCCACAGCCGCCCCCATGGCGCCCCGGACACCACGCCGTGGATCCTCCACGCCACCGCGATCCTCACGTCCCAGCCCACCACCCCACACGGCACGGACACGGATCTCGCCGCCTGGCCGCCCCCCGGCGCCCGGCCGATCCCCCTGCACGACACCTACGAACAGCTCGCCGCCCAGGGCTATCACTACGGTCCCGCGTTCCGGGGGCTTCAGGCCGCCTGGCAGCACCACGACACCACCTACGCCGAAGTCGCCCTACCGCAGGACATCCACCACGACGCCGCGGCCCACATCCTCCATCCCGCCCTCCTCGACGCCGCTCTCCACGCCACCGACCTCGCCCGGGACGACGAGCCGGAGGGGGCACCGCAGACACTCCTCCCCTTCGCGTGGAACGGCGTCACGGTGCACGCGACGGGAGCGACCTCGCTCCGGGTGGCCATCACCGCCACGGCCAACGGCGGCGTGCGGCTACGACTCGCCGACCCGGCGGGCCGACCGGTCGCCGTGGTGGAGGAACTGGCCATGCGCCCGGTGTCGGCCGACCAGGTGGCGGCCGCGCGCGACGGCGCCGACACCTCCCTCTACCTCGTGGAGTGGACCGCACTGCCTGCCGGACCTGCTCGGTCCGCCGTCGGCACGGACCCGGAGACGGCCGGTACCCGTACGTGGGCGGCGCTCGGCCCGCAGGCCGCGCAGTGGGAGTGGACCGGAGCCCCGGCGTTCGCCACGCCGACGGAACTGACCGGTGACGTGCCCGACGTGGTCGTACTCACCTGCCCCGAGGGCCGGGACGGCGACGACATTCCACAGCGGCTGCGCGAAGCCACCGGCTTCGCCCTCCAGGCCCTTCAGGAGTGGCTGGCCGAGGAGCGGTTCGCCTCGTCCCAGTTGGTCGTGGTGACGCGCGGGGCGGTCGGCCCTCGTGACGAGCAGGCCGGGCCGGCGGACCTCGCGGGTGCGGCGGTCTGGGGCCTGGTGCGGTCCGCGCAGGCCGAGCACCCGGACCGCTTCACCCTGCTGGACTGGGACGGCACGCAGATTCCACTCCCCCGCCTGGCCGCCGTCCTGTCGAGCGGTGAGCCCGAACTGGCCCTGCGCAACGGCGACATCTACACCCCCCGACTCACCCGAGCCACCACCACACCCACCACAAGCCCCCAACTCACCGGTTTCGAGGGCTGGGGCCCCGACGACACCCTCCTCATCACCGGCGGCACCGGCGGACTCGCCACCCTCCTCGCCGAACACCTCATCACCCACCACCACATCCACAACATCA
>NZ_JBSFWT010000109.1:0-22950 GCF_053594975.1 Streptomyces sp. NPDC002537 | reverse complement strand
CCACTCACGGCTCGTGACGGGAAGTGCGGTCATGTGGACGGGTCCTCCTTGCGGTGCTTCGCGTCGCCGGCGTTCCGCACCCGGAAGAAGGCGGCGGTGTCGTCGCCGCCGAAGGGGAGCAGGACGCGGGGGTCCTCGACCGTGAGGGACGCGGGGCGGCCCGCCGCACCGGAGGCCGTCCAGGCGCTCAGACCGCCGATGGCCGCGGCACCGGCCAGCACGGGGGCGAGGGCGGCTCGAAGGATTCGGTTCACGCTTCACCTCGCGTCTGAAGGGCCTGCATTCCACCGCGCCGCCGGCCACCCCGGGCCGTCGTCCGCGCGGGACGCGGCTGCCAGCCGCGCAGCCGGAGGCTGTTCGCCACCACCAGGACCGAGCTGACGGACATCGCCGCCGCCGCGAGCATCGGGCTCAGCAGCCCCACCGCGGCGAGCGGCACGGTGACCAGGTTGTAGCCGAACGCCCAGGCCAGGTTGGCGCGGACCGTGGCCGACGTGCGGCGGGCCAGCCGGACCGCGTCCGCCAGCGCGCCCATGTCCTCGCGGACCAGGGTCACGTCCGCCGCGCCGATCGCCGCGTCCGTGCCGCTGCCCATCGCGATGCCCAGGTCCGCGCCCGCCAGCGCCGCGGTGTCGTTGACGCCGTCGCCGATGACCGCGACCCGGCGCCCCTGCTCCCGCAGTTCGCGGACCAGCGCAGCCTTGTCCTCGGGCGTGGCCCGCGCGTGGACCTCGGTGATGCCGAGCTCCGCCGCGACGGCCCGCGCCGCGCCCTCGCCGTCACCCGTGGCCAGGACCGGCCGCAGGCCGAGCCGCTTGAGGTGGTCGACCGCGCGGTACGAGCCGGAGCGCACCGAGTCGCCGAGGGCGAGCACCGCCTCGGGCGTGCCGTCCACCCGTACCAGCACCGCGGTCCGGCCGTCCCGCTCCGCGCTCCGTACCGCCTCGGCGAGTTCCTTCGGCAGCTCGCCCGGAACGGCCTTCCGGGAGTTCTTCCGGGCCTTCCCCGGCGCCGGGAGCTCGGTCTCCGAGGGGCGTACGACCTCCACGAGCCGTCCCTCGGCACGCCCCGAGACACCCTGGCCGGGCGTCGCCGAGAAGTCCGAGACCCCGGGCAGCGGCACGTCCGCCACGTGGGCGCACACCGCCCGCCCCACCGGGTGCTCCGAGCCCCGCTCGACCGCCGCGGCCAGCCGCAGCGCGGCGTCCGCGCCCATTCCGTCCGCGCGGGCCGTCACCCCGGTCACCGTCATCGAACCGGTCGTCAGCGTGCCCGTCTTGTCCAGGACGACGGTGTCCACACGGCGCAGTCCCTCCAGCGCCTGCGGCCCGCGCACCAGGATGCCGAGGCCCGCGCCCCGGCCGGTGGCCGCCAGCAGGGCCGTGGGCGTGGCCAGCCCGAGCGCGCACGGGCAGGCGACCACGAGCACCGCCACGGCGGCCGTGACCGCCGACTGCGGCGGCGCGCCCGCGCCCAGCCAGAAGCCGAGCACGACGACCGCGACGGCCAGCACCGCGGGGACGAACACGCCCGCGACCGCGTCCGCGACGCGCTGCACCCGGGCCTTGCCCGCCTGGGCGTCCTCCACCAGCCGGGCGATCCGCGCGAGTTGGGTGTCCGCGCCGACCGCCGCGGCCCGTACCACCAGCAGCCCGCCGGAGTTGACGGCGCCGCCGACCACGGCCGTGCCGGGACCGGCCTCGACCGGGGCGCTCTCGCCCGTCACCAGCGACAGGTCCAGCGCGGAGCTGCCCGACACCACCACGCCGTCGGTGGCCACGCGCTCACCGGGGCGCACGACGAACAGGTCGCCGACCCGCAGCTCCTCGATCGGCACCCGGAGTTCGGTGCCGTCGGCGGCCCGTACCACGACCTCCTTCGCGGCGAGGGAGGCCAGCGCCCGCAGCGCCGACCCCGTGCCGTGCCGCGCACGGGCCTCCAGCGCCCGGCCGACCAGCACGAACAGCGGTACGCTGACCACCGCCTCCAGATAGACGTCCGCCGTGCCGCTCGCCATGGACGGCACCAGCGTGAACGGCATCCGCATGTCCGGGTCGCCCGCGCCGCCGAGGAACAGGGCGTACGCCGACCAGGAATAGGAGGCCAGCACGCCCAGCGAGACCAGTGTGTCCATGGTCGCCGCCGAGTGCCGCAGCCCGCGCAGCGCCTTCTCGTGGAACGGCCACGCGCCCCACGCCGCGACCGGGGTCGCCAGCGCGAAGCACAGCCACTGCCAGTTGCGGAACTGGAGCCCCGGCGCCATGGACAGCACCAGCACGGGCACGGCCAGCACGGCCGTGACGACCAGCCGGGTCAGGGCGGCGGACGCGGCGGCGCCGTCGGTCTCCCGCGGCGCCTCCGGCTCCGGCAGCGACGCCGTGAACCCGGCGCCCTCCACCACGGCCAGCAGCTCGGCGACCGTCACCGTCGGGGGGTGGCTGACCCGGGCCCGGCCCGTGGCCAGGTTGACCGTGGCGCTCACGCCGTCGAGCCGGCCCAGCTTCTTCTCCACCCGCGCCACACACGCCGCGCAGGTCATCCCGCCGACGGCGATCTCCGTACCGGCGATCTCCGTACCGGCGGTTTCCGTGGCGGCGCCCGGAGTGCTCACCGCGCTCATCGGACGACCACCCGGCCCGCGGGCGCGCCCATGTCGTGCATCCCGCCCATGCCGCCGTGGCCGCCGCCGGAACCCGAACCGCCGCCGCTGCCACCGCCGGTGCGGTGTATGCCGGGGGCGGCGGGGCCGGCGGCGGACCCGGCCGCGTACGCGATGCCGAAGAGGGCCGCCAGCAGCAGGACGAAGCCGATCAGAGCGGCGTGAGGACTGAGAGGATGACGAGCGGTCATCGCCGCATCGTGACACGTCGGACCCCGCGTTCAGCCGCCTGCGACCGGCTCCCGGCGCGTGAGGATTGTCCCTTTCGCTCCCGGGAACCGGCGGGCCCCCGCGCCCGACTACCCAAGGATCGGGGGCACTCCCCGAAGCCCCTCCCGCGAACTGCCGGGAACCCACCCCGCGCACCATCCGACTTCTCAGGGGTCCACGACTTCGCGAGGAGCACCACCGTGTCGCAGCCCGAGCCGATCCCTCTCTCCGGAACCGCGTACAAGCGGGACCCCTACCCGCTCTACGCGGAACTGCGCGAGGCGGGCCCGATCCACCGGGTGCTCTTCCCCAGCGGGGTCACCGCCTGGCTGGTCACCGGCCACGCCGCCGCCCAGCGCACCCTCGCCGACCCCCGGCTGGGCAAGAACCACGCGCTCGGCAACGACCGCTGGCGCACCCGTGCCTCGATCATGCCCGAGCCCCAGCACTCCCGGCTCCAGGTCCACCTCCTGCACCAGGACGCGCCCAAGCACACCGCGATGCGCCGGCTGATCACCGACGCCTTCGCACCGCGCCGCGTCGAGGCGCTGCGCCCCCGCTTCCAGGAGATGGCCGACGCCCTCGTCGACGCCATGTCCGCGGGCGAGGACACCACGGACCCCACGGACCTCGTCCGGTGCTTCGCCGCGCGGTTCCCCTTCCAGGTCCTCGCCGAGGTCATCGGCCTGCCCCCGCACCTCGCCGCCCGCTTCCGCCGCGAGTGGGGCAAGGTCGTCGCCCCCGTCGGCCCCGCCGACCCGGGCCGCCCCGCCTACGAGAAGCTGCTCCGCGAACTCCAGGACTACATCGCCGAGATCGTCACCGACCGGCGCGCCGCGCCCGGCGACGGACTGCTCTCCCGCCTGGTCACCGCCCGCGGCACCGGCGAACTGACCCCGGAGGAGCTGGACTCCATGATCTTCCAGTTGCTGGTGGCCGGGCAGGAACCCGTCACCAACCAGATCACCACCGCGCTGGTGTCGCTGTTCCGGCATCCCGAGGCGATGGAGCGGCTGCGCGCCGAGCCCGCGCTGCTGCCCGCGGCCGTCGAGGAACTCCTCCGCCTCGACAGCGCCTTCGAGCTGACCACCTGGCGCTTCCTCGCCGAGGACGCCGAGCTGCACGGCATGCGCGTACCGGCGGGCGACTCCGTGATCGTCTCCCTGTGCGCGGCCAACCGTGATCCGGAGCGCTTCCCCGACCCCGACACCCTCGACCTCGACCGGGCACAGGGCTCCCATCTGGCCTTCGGGCACGGCAGCCACTTCTGCCCCGGCGCCGCCCTGGCCCGGATCGAACTCCAGGTCGCCCTCGGTACCTTGCTCACCCGGCTGCCGGGCCTGCGCCTCGCCGTGCCCGAGGACGAGCTGCCCTGGATCCCCGCCGTCCTCGGCCGGGGCGTGGGCGAACTGCCCGTCGCCTTCGACCGGCCCGCCTGCCCCTATCGTGGATGACCGACGCATGTCCTACACAGCGACCCTGACCCAGACCTCCGTCGAGGCCCGCGTGCTGGGCCTCCTCCTGCCGTACCACCGCACCACGGAGACGGCCCCCTCGCGACCCGGTGACCACCCGGAACAGCTGAGACAGATACGGCAGTTCACGGAGGCGGGCGAGCCGATCGTCTTCACCCTCCCCGGCTTCCCCTGCAAGTCCCCGAACCCGGCCAAGGTCCTCGGCCACCTCCCCGACGAGGGCGAGCGGCTCTCGCTGCGCTTCCTCGACCGGCTGTGCGCCCGCATCGGCGAGATATACGCGCCCGGGGCCCGCATCGTCATCTGCTCCGACGGCCATATCTTCGGCGACCTCATCCGGGTCCCCGACCCCCACATCGACGCCTACAGCGACGAACTGCGCGCCCTGATCGCCCGGGAGGGGCTGCGCCACCTCGGCACCTTCGACCTCCGCGACGTGCACGGGGACCTGGACCACGACACCAAGCGCGAGCTGGTCACCACCGCCCACGCCCCCTCGCCCGACGCGCTGCGCGCGCAGGTCCGGGCCGGTGACGAGGAGACCGTCCGCCTCTACCGCGGCATCACCCGCTTCCTCTTCGAGGACACGCCGGACTTCACCGGCACCAACTCCGCGCTCCAGCGCGAGTGCAAGCGGCGGGCGTACGGGGTCATCGCGCGGAGCCGGGCGTGGGGCGACCTCGTCGCCGACTGCCATCCGCGGTCGGTGCGGCTGTCCATCCACCCGCGGCCCGCGGGCGCCGAGAAGTTCGGCATCCGGCTGTTGGATTCGGCGGATGCCTGGGCGACGCCCTGGCACTCGGTGGTGCTTCGGGGCGCGGGGGGAGAGGACCGGCTGATGCGTCGCGCGGACGCGGAGCGGCTGGGGCGGCTGGTGCTGCGGGACGGTCGGCCGAGCCACTTCGAAGCGGCGGCTTGAGCGGGGGTTCTTTCACCCCCCCCTAGGCCCCCAAAGCGGCTGCGCCGCTTGTCCTCAAACGCCGGACGGGCTGGAAATTCAGCCCATCCGGCGTTTGAGCCCGGTTAAAGAACCGCCGCGGACCGGTGGTCGAAGGCGATCAGCGGGTCGCCCGTCAGCGGGTGGTCGACGATCGCCGCCCGTACGCCGAACACCTCCGCCAGGAGTTCCGGCGTCAGAACCTCACGGGGGGCGCCCGATGCCACGAGGGAACCCTCGTGCAGCACATGCAGCCGATCGCACAAGGACGCCGCCGCGTTGAGATCGTGCAGGGACAGCAGGGTCGTACGGCGTTGCGCGCGCAGCAGGGCCAGGAGTTCCACCTGGTGCTGTACGTCCAGGTGGTTGGTCGGCTCGTCCAGGACGAGCACCTTCGGGTCCTGGGCGAGCGCCCGTGCCAGCAGGACGCGTTGGCGCTCGCCGCCGGACAGCGCCGAGAAGTGGCGCGCACCGGCGCCCGCCATGCCGACCTGTTCCAGGGCCGCCGCGACCAGGTCCGCGTCGGCCCGGTCCTCGCCCGCGAACGCCCGCTTGTAGGGCGTGCGGCCCATCGCCACGACCGCGCGGACCGACAGCTCGAAGTCGCTGCCGCGCTCCTGCGGCAGGGCCGCCACCAGCCGCGCCGACTCGGCCGCGGTGAGCGAGCGGACGTCGGTGCCGTCGAGCAGCACCCGCCCGGCGTGCGGCCGCAGATAGCGGTAGACGGTGCGCAACAGGGTCGACTTGCCGCTGCCGTTGGGGCCGATCAGCCCCACGGTCTCGCCGTCCTCCGCGAGCAGGTCCACGCCCGCGATCACCGTCCGCCCGGACAGGGCCACTTCGAGTTCCTCGATGGCGACGCGCATGCCACTATCCCCTCTCCAGGCGTCGGTCCAGCAGGTACAGCAGCGTCGGCGCCCCGATCAGCGCGGTCACCACGCCGACCGGCAGCTCCTGGTCCGGCAGGGCCGTACGGGCCACCAGGTCGACCACCACCAGCAGGACCGCGCCGAACAGCGCGGCGACCGGCAGCAGCCGGCGGTGGGCGCCGCCCACGACCATCCGGCAGACGTGCGGCACCATCAGCCCCACGAAGCCGATCGCCCCGGACACCGACACCAGCACGCCGGTGAGCACGCTCGTCACGACGAACAGCTCGCGCCGCAGCCGGGCCACGTCCACACCCAGCCCGGCCGCCGTCTCGTCGCCCATCAGCATCGCGTCGAGCGCACGGGCCCGCGCCAGCAGGACCACCAGCCCCAGCAGCACCGCCGCCAGCGGCAGGGCCAGCGTGGACCACTGGGCCCCGCCCAGCGAGCCCATCAGCCAGAACAGCACCCCGTGGGTCTGCTGGTCGTCCCCGGCCTGCAGCACCAGGTAGTGGGTGAAGCCCGACAGGAACTGTCCGACGCCCACCCCCGAGAGCACCAGCCGCAGCGGCGAGAAGCCGCCGCCGCGCCGGGCCATCGCCCAGACCAGCGCGAACGACGCCAGCGCACCCGCGAACGCCGCCGAGGACAGCCCCAGGCCGAGCAGCCCGCCCGCCCCCGCGCCCAGCACGATCGCCGCGACCGCGCCGAGCGACGCACCGCTGGAGATGCCCAGCAGATACGGGTCCGCGAGCGGATTGCGGACCAGCGCCTGCACGGCCGTGCCGACCAGGCCCAGGCCCGCGCCCACCACGGCCGCCAGCAGCGCGCGCGGCACCCGCAGCTGCCACACGATCAGGTCCTGGGTGCCCGGCACCGGCCCCTGGCCGCTGATGCCGCGGGTCACCGAGGACCACGCCTCGCCGAGCGGCACGTCCGACGAGCCCAGGCAGACGGACGCGGCCAGCGCGGCCACCAGGACCGCGCCCAGCACGGCGCCCGCCCACCCGGCCCGTACGCCCGGTTCCCGCTCCCGCTCCGCGTCCGCGGCCGTGGTGAGCGCCGCCACCTACTTCACCAGGTCCGGGTGGAGGGTGTGCGCGATCTCGCGCACGGTGTCGGCGCTGCGCACTCCGCCGATCGTGGTCCGCTCGGAGCCGATGCGCACGAAGCGGCCCTCCTTGACCGCGGTGAGGTCCTTGGTCGCGGGGAAGGAGCGCAGGAAGTCGGCCGCCTCGTCGAACGCCTTCTTGTTCGCCTCCTCGCTGCCCCGGTTGCGGACCCCGAGCTGGATCCAGTCCGGGTTCTTGGCCACGACGTCCTCCCAGCCCACGGGCTTGAAGTCGCCGTCGCAGTCGGCGAAGACGTTCCGGCCGCCGGCCTGGGTGATCACCGCGTTGGCGACCTGCCGGTTGCACACCGCCATGGGCTGCTTGGTGCCCGCGTCGAAGTCGAAGAAGAAGTACGTCGGCCGCTTCGCCTCGGGCACGTCCTTGAGGGCGTCCCGGACCGCGTCCGTCTTCTTCCGCATGCCGCCGACCAGTTCACCGGCGCGCTGCGAGGTGCCGGTGATCCGGCCCAGTTCCTCGATGTCGGACTCCACGCCCGACAGGTCCGTACGCGGCGACTTGCTCATCGAGGCGCAGGCCGTCGACTTCAGGAAGACGTGCTTGATCCCCGCGGCCTTGAACTCCTCGGCCGTGGGGGCGTCGCCCATCTTGCCCATGTTCTTCATGGACGAGAACGCGTCGACGTACAGGTCCGCGCCCGAGCTCAGCAGCTTCTCCTTGGGGATGCCCATCTTCCCCAGCACCGGCACCTTCGCCGCCCGGTCGGCGAACTGCTCCGGCAGCGCGCCCTTGCCGGGCGGGAAGCCCGTACCGGCCAGCTTGTCGCCCGCGCCCAGCCACATCAGCAGCTCCAGGCTCGCCGCGTTGCTGGTGACGATCTTCTTGGGCGCCGACTCGAAGGTCGTCTTCGCCCCCATGCAGTCGGACACGCTCACCGGGAAGCCCGCGCGTGCCGAAGCCCCCGAGGACGCGGCCCCCGCGTCGTCGGACTTCGCCGACCCGCCGCCACCGCCGCAAGCCGTCGCCGACAGGGCCACAGCGGCCAGCACACCGCACCACACACGAGGGCGCATCAGAAACACTCCAGAACTCGACATCCGCGGGGCCCGCCCGTGCGGACCCGGATCAGTTAGTCGGACCGCCGCCTCGCCCGGTTCCCGCGCGTCGCGAAGAATCGCGACGTACGCTGCCCCGAGCACCGTGTCGTCGCGCGAAGGAGGCCGCCATGGCGGACCAGCTCAAGGAGATGCCGACCGACTGGCGGAGCGCCCTGGCCGTCGTCGCCCACCCCGACGACCTGGAGTACGGAGCCTCCGCGGCCATCGCGACCTGGCTCGACGACGGCCGCACGTGCGCCTATGTGCTGGCCAGTGCGGGCGAGGCGGGCATCGACACGCTCGCCCCCGCCGAGGCGGGCCCGCTGCGCGAGCGGGAACAGCGCGCCTCCGCGGCGGCCGTCGGCGTGACGGCCGTCGAGTTCCTCGGCCACCGCGACGGCGTCATCGAGTACGGGCCCCGGCTGCGCCGCGACTTCGCCGCCGCGATCCGCCGCCACCGCCCCGAGCTCGTCCTCACCCTCAACCACCACGACACCTGGGGCGGCGTCTACTGGAACACCCCCGACCACCGGGCCGTCGGCCGCGCCGTGCTCGACGCCGTCGGCGACGCCGGGAACCGCTGGATCTTCCCCGAGCTCGCCGACGAGGGCCTGGAACCCTGGGACGGCGTCCGCTACGTGGCCGTCGCGGGTTCCCCGCAGCCCACCCACGCGGTCGACGCGGCCGCCGGGCTCGACCGGGCCGTCGCCTCCCTGCTCTGCCACCGCACCTATATCGAGGCCCTGACGAAGGACGACCCGGAGGCGTACTGCCGCGGCTTCCTGGAGGGCAACATGAAGACCGTCGCCGAGCGGTTCGGAGGCCGGCCGGCGGTTTCGTTCGAACTGTTCAGCCGCTGACGGGCGTGGCCCCGGACCTGTAACACGGTTTCGCCGCAGTGTCCTCAATCGCCGGACGGGCTGGATTCAGCGGACCGTGGCTCTTTGACCTGCGGCCCGCAGGTTGCGGACTACGCCCGCAAAATCAGCCCGTCCGGCGTTTGAGGACGCGGCCGCAGGCCGCTCCCGCCGCTGGGGCACCTCCCAGCGGTAGCTGGGGGAGGCAACGGCGGGACGGCCGGGAACCGGGGGGCGAACCCCGAGTCGGTCAACCGCACCCAGCGGAACACGGTTCCATCACCAGCACCGCCACATCGTCCTGCAACCGCCCCCGGGTGTGCGCGTCGAGGTCCGCCCGCAACCGGCCCAGCAGTTCGGGCGTCGGCAGCGCCGCCCACGTGCCCAGCCGCTCCGCCAGCGGATAGAAACCGCCGTCCGGGGCCCGCGCCTCCGTCACCCCGTCCGTGCAGGCCAGCACCCGGCCCCCGGCGGGCAGTTCGAACCGCTGCGCGGTGCGGGGCGCCGTCGCCAGATCGCCGAGACCCAGCGGCAGCCCCGGTTCGAGCGCCGCCAGCTCCCGCACCCCGCCCTCCGGCCCGATCAGGAACGGCGCCAGGTGCCCGCAGTCCACGAAGACCACGGACACCTTCCCGTCGTCCCTCTCGGAGACCTCCTCCGTCCCGAAGACCAGCGCCGTCACGAACTCCTCCGACGCGCGCAGCACCACGTCCTCCACGCCCGCCGCCGGCCGCGCCTCGTACGCCGCCGACCGGTGGTAGCGGTGGAGCCCCTGCTCCATCGCCTCCACCCCGCTCTCCAGGGACCGCCGGTGGTACGCCGCCTCCCGGAAGGCCGTGAGCACCGCGGCCCCCGCGCCCAGCGTGCCGAGGCCCTTGCCCCGCACGTCACCGATCAGCACCCGTGCCCCGTACGGGGTGTCGACGACCTCGTAAAGATCGCCCCCGATCAGCGCCTCCCGCTGCGAGGAGACGTAGAAGCCGTCCACCACCACGCTGTGCGTGCGCAGCGGCAGCGGCCGCAGCAGCGCCCGCTGCGCCGCCTCCCCGGTGGCCCGCACCCGTTCCAGGAGGTCGTCCCCGTCGCGCCGCAGCCGGGCCACCGCGATACTCGCGCCCACCATCAGGGCGTTGCCCACGAACGTTCCGACCCGGTTGACCGCGATCTCGCTCGTCAGCACCCCGTGGTGCGCCACCATCAGGCAGAAGTCGAGAACCCCGACGAACACCGTCTGCCGGTACGTGCACACCGCGGCCGCCGTCATCGGCGCGAGCGCCGCGAAGACGTCCAACCGCAGTTCGGACGGGGTCATGAGATCGATGGCCACGATGGCCACGAGATAGCCGAGTACGAGCGCGAAAGGCATGCTGCGCGACGACACCGTGGCGGGACCTCCACGCCGGGACTGGGCCGGAAATAGACCGGAAATGGGCTGCATAGGGTATTTCGCCAGTTCCAGCCTTCCACGGCAGCAGCGCCTCGGCCACCCGGTTCGATCTTGACCCGGGGTTGCCTCAGAGTTTGCGGTACGCCCGCGCGTCGTCCGCCGCGGCGAGCACCGCGGCCAGGTCACCGCCGGCCGACGCCGTCACCAGAGCGGTCACCGCGCCCTCCACGAACGGGGCGTCCGCGATCCGTACGTCCCCGGCGCCCAGCGAGCCGTCCGTCAGCAGCGCCTTGACCGTCAGCACCGCGCTGCCCATGTCGCACAGCACCACCACGCCCGCGCTTTCGTCCACCGCGGCCACCGCGGCCCGGACCAGCTCCGCGCTGGTGCCCACGGAGCCGTCGGGCAGCCCGCCCGCGGCGGCCACCGGCGCGGGGGAGCCCGTGCCGGTCAGCGCCCGCGCGAGCGCGGCGGTCGAGGCGGCCACGTCACGGCTGTGCGAGACCAGCACCATGCCGACCCGGCCCGGGGCGCGCTCAGGCGCCCGTCCGGGCTCCGGCGTCTCCCGCGCCGTGACCGGCGCCGCGCACAGCTCCGGGTCGGTGGCCTCGTGGAGCGCGGTCATCAGCAGCGCGGAGGACGTCGCCCCCGGGTCCTGGTGGCCGATGCTCCGCTCGCCCAGATAGCTGGCCCGGCCGCGCCGGGCCCGCATCGGGATGGTCGCCTCCGCGCCCGCGCGGGCCGCCCGCGCCGCCGCGTCCAGCGCCGCGGTCACGTCGCCGTGCGCGAGGGCCTCGGCGTACGCGTCCGAGGCCGGCTGCAACGCGTCGACCATCGTCTTGTCACCGGGCACCGCGTCACCGAGCCGCCGCACGCTCGCGACGGCCGCGGCCAGGGCGCGGCCCAGCGTCTCCGGTCCGACGACGGGGTCCGTGCCGAGGACCTTGCCCATGCGGCGCAGCACCGTCCCGTACAGCGGCCCGGACGCGCCGCCGACGGTGTTGGTGAGGTGGACGCCCACGGCGGTCAGCAGCGCGCCCGGCGTGGCGGGCGGTTCGGCGGCCACGGCCTCGGCCGACGAGGTGAAGCCGCGCTTGAGGTTCGCGCCGTGGTCGGCGTCGCCGATGGCGGCGTCGAGGTCGGTCAGGTACGCGGCCTCCGCGACGACCGCGCGGGTGGCGCGGTCGAGGAACCGGTGGAAGAAGGCCAGATCGAGGGGGACGGTCATGTGCGGGGCGCTCCTCGTTGCCGGGAATGTCGCTGGGACTGTCGATCCGACTGAGCGTAATGCGGCGGTCCCGGCGGTGCCGTTCCCCTCGTGACGGGAGGCGTGCCTACGAGAGGGCGGGCGCCGCGGCCGGTTCCGGCCGCCCGGCGAGCCGGCGGGCGACGCAGTCGACGACGGCGGGGGTCACCGAGGTCATCCGCGGGCGCCAGCCGGGTACGGAGTTGACCTCGCAGAGGGTGAAGGCGTCCTCCGAGGTGAACAGGAGGTCCACGCCCGCGATGACGAGGCCCAGCGCGCGGGCGGCCGCGACGGCCAGGGCCTCTCCCCGCGGATAGCGGCCCAGGCACAGGGTGGGGGAGCCGCCCTGCGCGAGGTTCGAGACGAAGCCACCGTTGCGGGAGGTCCGCACCTGGGCGGCCACGGGCTCGCCGTCGACCACGATCACCCGCAGGTCACGGCCGTGCGAGGTGGCCACGTGCTCCTGGAAGAGGAGCGGCACCTCCTGCGCGAGGGAGCCCGCCAGATCGCGCAGCAGCGAGGTGTCGGGCGCGAGGAACACCCGCTTGCCCTGCCAGCCGTTGACGGACTTGACCACGCACGGCGCGTCGAGGGACGGGCTGCGCACGACGCCCTCCAAGGGGGCGGTGGCATAGGAGAGGGTGTCGGGCACCGACAGCCCGGCCAGGGCCAGTTCCTGCAGCTGCCAGACCTTGTTCCGGCACAACAGGTGCGCGTCCAGCGGGTTGAGGAGCGTGGCACCCATGCGCTCCAGGTGCCGCAGCAGGGTCACTTCGCGGTCGTGGCGCATCGAGCCGGGCACCTGGCGCACGCAGACCACCTTCGGGGCGGGCACGTCCAGGCCGCCGAGTGTGCGCAGGAACAGCCGTCCGCCGCGCACGCCGAGGACGAGCTCGTCGGTGCGCCAGACGGCGAAGCGGGGGCCGTACGCCTTCCCGAGCGCGTCGGCCAGTTCCTGGGTCGAGCGCCGCAGAGCGACCGGGTGCTCCCGTGCCAGCAGCCACACGTCGGCGGCCGTCGGCGTCGCCGCATCCGTCATATGCCCCACTTCCTCGCCTGGTGCCCGGACCGGCGAGAAGCCTATCCCCGTGCGGCGCCCGGTGATTGAATGCCGTGGCCGTATCCCGTGCCTCCCCTCCCTCCCGTCCCGCCGATGCACGAGACCCACGGAGGTCGCCCCATGCGCCGCTTCGTCATGGCCGCTCTGCTGGCCCTCGTTCCCGCGCTGCCGGTGGCCGCGCCCGCGCACGCCGCCGCGCCGCCGGACCCGGTGGTCTTCGTGCACGGCCGCAACGCCGACGGCGGTGTGTGGGGCGGCATGATCGACCGCTTCCGGTCGGCCGGGACACCGGCGGACCGGCTCTTCGCCTGGAACTACGACACGACGCGGTCCACGAACGAGGTGCTCGCCGCCCGGCTGGGGGCGTACGTCGACGACGTGCTGCGACGCACCGGAGCGCGCCGGGTGGACCTGGTCGCCCACAGCCTGGGCAGTCTCCCCGCGCGCTGGTACACCGCGTTCGGCGGCGGGACGGACAAGGTCGCGCACGTGGTCTCCCTGGCCGGCCCCAACCACGGCACGAACCTGGCCTATTTGTGCGCCCTTTGGGACCAGGGCTGCAAGGACATGACCCCCGGCTCGTACGTCCTGTCCCGCCTCGACTCCGGTGACGAGACCCCGGGCCCGGCGCGCTACGCGACGTGGTGGTCCTCGTGCGACGAGCAGATAGCCCCGACGACGAGCACCCCGTTGGCCGGCGCCGTCAATACGCGGACGGGCTGCCTGAAACACAACGACTTCCTGACGGACCCGACGGTCGCCGACCAGATCCACGCCTTCCTGACGACGGAACGACCGTGACCGCGCAGGAACGCCCCTTCCGGTGCGCGCGTGTTGTGGCGTACCGGAAGGGGCTCTCGGGTCAGTCGATGGACTTGATCAGCTCGCCGTCGGCCGTATCGCCGCTCAGCTCCCAGAAGAATGTGCCGCCCAGGCCCTGCTGGTTCTTGTACGCCATCTTCCCGGCGATCGTCGCCGGGGTGTCGTAGCTCCACCAGTCGCCGCCGCACGAGGCGTAGGCGGTTCCGGCCACCGTGCCGGTGGCCGGGCACTTGGTCTTGAGGACCTTGTAGTCGTCGATGCCCTGCTCGTACGTGCCCGCGGCCGGGCCCGTCGCGGTGCCGCCGGGGGCCGACTGGTTCACGCCGGTCCAGCCGCGGCCGTAGAAGCCGATGCCCAGCAGGAGCTTCGAGGGCGGCACGCCCAGGGACGTGAGCTTCCGGATCGCCGCGTCCGTGTCGAACCCGGCCTTGGGGATGCCGTCGTACGAGGTCAGCGGGGAGTGCGGGGCCGTCGGGCCCTTGGCGTCCCAGGCGCCGAAGAAGTCGTACGCCATGGGGTTGTACCAGTCCACGTAGCGGGCCGCCCCCGCGTAGTCGGCGGCCTCCAGCTTGCCGCCCGACGAGCCGTCCGCGCTGATCGCCGCGGTGACCAGGCTGCTGCCGCCGAACCGCGTCCGCAGCGCCGCCATGACGTCGCGGAAGGCGTCCCGGCCGCTGGTGTCGCAGGTCAGGCCGCAGGCGTTCGGGTACTCCCAGTCGATGTCGATGCCGTCGAACACATCGGCCCAGCGCGGGTCCTTGACGAGGCTGTAACAGGAATCGGCGAACGCCGCCGGGTTCTTGGCGGCCTCGCCGAAGCCACCGGACCAGGTCCAGCCGCCGAAGGACCAGACGACCTTGAGGTTCGGGTGGAGCTTCTTGAGCTTGCGCAGCTGGTTGAAGTTGCCGCGCAGGGCCCCGTTGTCCCAGGTGTCGGCCTGGCCGTCGACGCTGCCGGCCGCGTCGTACGCCCTGTCGTAGTCGGCGTAGGAGTCGCCGATGGCGCACTTGCCGCCCGTGACGTTGCCGAAGGCGTAGTTGATGTGGGTGAGCTTGGCTGCGGAACCCGAAGTCTCGATGTTCTTGACGTGGTAATTGCGGCCGTAGACGCCCCAGTCGGTGAAGTAGCCGACGACCCGGTGGCCCGCCGTGGCGTCACCGGTGCTCCCGGAGTCGTCGGCGGCGGCCGTGCCCGTGGCACCGGCGAGGAGGGTCGTGGTGAGCAGTGCCCCGGCGGCGGCGAAGGCCGTGAAGAGGTTCCGGACGCGGCGGCGGGGGGCGTTCTCGTGCGGTCGTGACATGGGTTCTCCTCGGTGGGTGGGAGAGCTCTTGGGAGAGTTGACCTCGCGCTCATGTCCCGGGCAGGGATGCCGTCTTGGCATGAACGCGGTGAACGGTGCGGAAACCGTAGAAGGACTAGACCAGTTCGGTCAATGGTTTGGACCAATGTGGTTCAACAGCCCATCAGGATTTGTCAACCCGTGACGTCGGGTCGCCGATCGGGCATACTCCAACCCGCCGCAGCCGCAGGTCATCCGTGCCGAGACCCGGTCGGGGGACCATGGCCGTGGCATCACCGACGGCGGGGACCCACCCTTGCGCCCCGTCGCCGCAGCGCCCCAACGGGAGGAGAGCGCCACCATGACCGACCACGGCCCGCAGCCGGTGGAGCGTCAGCTGCCCACCGAGGAGGCCCGCGATCTGATCGCCCTCGTGCGCGATCTGGTGCAGCGGGAGATCGAGCCCCACGCGGCCGAGGAAGAGGCCGCGGGACGCTTCCCGCGCGAACTCTTCGGACTGCTCTCCACATCCGGCCTGCTCGCCCTGCCGTACGCCGAGGAGTTCGGCGGCGGCGACCAGCCGTACGAGGTCTACCTGCAGGTCCTGGAGGAGCTCGCCGCCGCCCGCCTCACCGTGGGGCTCGGCGTCAGCGTGCACACCCTCGCCTGCCACGCCCTCGCCGGGTACGGCAGCAAGGAACAGCAGGCGGAGCACCTGCCCGCGATGCTCGGCGGCGGCCTGCTGGGCGCCTACTGCCTCTCCGAGCCGTCCGCGGGCTCCGACGCCGCGTCACTGCGCACGCGCGCCACCCGCGACGGGGACACCTGGACGCTGGAAGGCACCAAGGCGTGGATCACCCACGGCGGCATCGCCGACTTCTACACCGTCCTGGCCCGTACGGGCGGTGAGGGTGCCCATGGCATCACCGCGTTCCTCGTGCCCGGTGACGCGCCGGGCCTGACGTCGGCACCGCCCGAGCGGAAGATGGGCATGAAGGGCTCGCCGACGGCGCAGCTCCACTTCGACGGCGTGCGGGTGCCCGACGCGCGGCGCGTCGGGGAGGAGGGGCAGGGCTTCGCGATCGCACTGTCCGCCCTGGACTCGGGCCGTCTCGGCATCTCCGCCTGTGCCGTGGGCGTCGCGCAGGCCGCCCTGGACGAGGCGCTGACCTTCCTCGCCGAGCGACGGCAGTTCGGCCGCCCGCTCGTGGACTTCCAGGGCCTGCGCTTCATGCTCGCCGACATGGCCACCCAGATCGAGGCGGGGCGCGCCCTCTACCTCGCGGCGGCGCGGCTGCGCGACGCGGGCCTGCCGTTCTCCAAACAGGCGGCCATGGCCAAGCTCTTCTGCACCGACGCGGCGATGCGTGTGACGACCGACGCCGTGCAGCTGCTGGGCGGTTACGGCTACACGGCGGACTTCCCCGCGGAGCGCTACATGCGCGAGGCCAAGGTGCTCCAGATCGTCGAGGGCACCAACCAGATCCAGCGACTGGTCGTCGCCCGGCACCTGGCCGGGCCCGAGTCCCGCTGAGCCGGGACGGGGGCGCCCGTGCGGCGCCCCCGGGGCATCACCGGCAGGGGCGGCGCATCGCCGGGACGCGAACCGGCCGGGAGCCGGGGCCGCCGATGTGCGAGAACGGCTGGGTGCGCCAGTCCAGGCTCTCCGGCAGGGTGAGCATCAGGGCCGCGTCGAACTCCTGGGTGCCGGGCGCCTCGTCCGCGGGCGCCGCCCGTGTCACGGAGCGGCCCGAGCCCGAGCACACCGTCAGCCCGAAGGGATTCCAGGGCGACGGGCACAGGGCGTGCTCGGGGAGCACCTCCTCGTCCGCGAGCAGCGCGATCGGGCGCGCACAGTCCGGGCACGTCACGCGGAACATCGCGGGAATCTCGTACATTTCGTACGGGCTGCTGTTGCCGTCGCCCTCATCGAGGCGTTCCAGGCTGGGCATCGTCTTTCTCTCCCCCTCGGATTGGCCGGCCAGGCACCTCGGCCTCGGCCACACCAAGCACTTCCCGCGCCGCGAGTCGGGTAATCGCAGCGCCCGGGAGGACACGGGTGCATAGGTGTGTTGTTCGTCACATGCCTCGCGCGGGCGGTCGGGCCGTCGAGTGTGCCGGGTCGGCCCTCACCCAGTAGGTTGATCCGCGTGGAGGAGCTGGACAGAGAAATCGTGGAACTGCTCGTCAAGGACGGGCGGATGAGTTACACCGACCTGGGGAAGGCCACGGGCCTGTCGACCTCGGCGGTGCACCAGCGCGTGCGCCGGCTCGAACAGCGCGGCGTCATCCGCGGTTACGCGGCCGTGGTGGACCCCGAGGCCGTCGGGCTGCCGCTGACCGCCTTCATCTCGGTGAAGCCGTTCGACCCCAGCGCGCCGGACGACATCGCGGACCGGCTCGCCGAGATCCCCGAGATCGAGGCGTGCCACAGTGTCGCGGGCGACGAGAACTACATCCTCAAGGTGCGGGTCGCGACTCCACTGGAACTCGAGCACCTGCTGGCGCGGATCCGTTCGCTGGCCGGTGTCTCGACGCGGACGACGATCGTCCTGTCGACCCCCTACGAGGCCCGGCCGCCCCGGGTGGGCTGAATTCCGGGCCCCCTTGTGCGGGCCGCGCGCGGGGGAGCGGCACACTGAGGGCATGAGCGAGCGCCCCCGTCACGAAACCCGCACCACCCTGCTGCGCAACGGCACCGTGCACAGCCCGGCCGACCCCTTCGCCACCGCCATGGTCGTCGAGCACGGCAGCGTCGCCTGGGTCGGGTCCGAAGGAGCCGCGGACTCCTTCGCCGACGGGGTGGACGAGGTCGTCGACCTGGACGGCGCGCTGGTCACCCCCGCGTTCACCGACGCACATGTGCACACCACCGCCACCGGGCTCACCCTCACCGGCCTCGACCTCGCCGGCGCCCGCACCCTGACCGAGGCCCTCGACCGGGTCCGCGCCCACGCGGCCGCCCGGCCCGCCGACCGGGTGCTCCTCGGACACGGCTGGGACGCCAGCGCCTGGCCCGAGCGCCGCCCGCCGTCCCGCCGCGAGCTGGACGAGGCCACCGGCGGCCGCCCGCTCTACCTCACCCGGGCCGACGTCCACTCCGCCGTCGTCACCACGGCCCTGCTCGACAGCGTCCCCGACCTGCGTGGACCGCAGCCGGACGCCCCGCTGACCGGCGACGCCCACCACGCCGTGCGCGCCGCCGCGTACGGCAGCCTCACCCCCGCCCAGCGTGCCGAGGCGCAGGCGGCCGCGCTCGACCGCGCCGCCTCCCTCGGCATCGGCTCCGTGCACGAGTGCGCCGGTCCCCTGATCTCCAGCGCCGACGACCTCACCGGCCTGCTGGCCCTCGCCGCCGAGCGCCCCGGCCCGCGCGTCGTCGGCTACTGGGCGGAAGCCCTCACCTCCGCCGTGGACGCCGATCGCATTCGCGAACTCGGCGCGCTCGGCGCGGCCGGCGACCTCTTCGTGGACGGCTCCCTCGGCTCGCACACGGCCTGCCTCCACCGGCCGTACGCCGACGGCCCGCACCCCGGCCACACCGGCACCGCCCACCTCGACGCCGCCGCCATCGCGGCCCACGTCACCGCCTGCACCGAGGCGGGCCTCCAGGCGGGCTTCCACGCCATCGGCGACGCGGCCCTCACGGCCGTGGTCGAGGGCGTGCGGGCCGCGGCGGACAAGCTCGGCCTCGCCGCCGTCCGCGCCGCCCGGCACCGTGTCGAGCACGCCGAGATGCTCACCCCCGAACACATCGCCGCCTTCGCCGAGTTCGCCCTCACCGCCTCCGTCCAGCCGGCCTTCGACGCCGCCTGGGGCGGCGACGACGCGCTGTACGCGCAGCGTCTCGGCGTCGAGCGGGCCCGCACCCTCAACCCGTACGCCGCCCTGCTCCGCGCGGGCGTCCCGCTCGCCCTCGGCTCCGACAGCCCGGTCACCCCCCTCGACCCGTGGGGCACCGTCCGCGCCGCGGCCTTCCACCGCACCCCCGAGCACCGGATCTCGGTCCGGGCCGCCTTCACCGCGCACACCCGCGGCGGCTGGCGCGCCGTCGGGCGCGACGACGCCGGCGTCCTGGTGCCGGGCGCACCCGCCGACTACGCGGTCTGGGCGGCCGGCGACCTCGTCGTCCAGGTCCCGGACGAACGCGTCGCCAGCTGGTCCACGGACCCCCGCTCCGGCACGCCCGGCCTGCCGGACCTCACCCCCGGCACCCCCCTGCCCGGCTGCCTGCGCACGGTCGTCGGCGGGCGCACGGTGCACACGGCGCAAGGGCGTCCGAACGAGTGATGACGGCGGTTCGCGTACCGCCGAACGACGTGCCGTCGGCCTGTCGCCGCACGCGATCACTCACCTTACTGACCTGCTGATTTGAAACGTCTTCCCTGGTCAGAGAGGTGTTGACAGGGTGCGGGCGGCGGCGGGTAGGTTCGGCGGGTCCACCACGGACGTCCGGCCGGTGAACCTCCACACAGTCGTCGAACGCCGCTGGGCCATGGGGCGGTACGCCGGACCGGCACGCCGCCACTGGCAGCCAGGTCCAGCGCACGGGGGCGAGGGACGGTGCCGCCAGGCGGGCAGGTGCGACCCGGGTGGGGCCCGGACGTTCAGTAGACAACGGTCTCGGGTGACCCGCAGCCAGCGGTCCCCGGGCCGGCCCGAAGGACGCCGGGCCCCCATCCGCAGCCCGCGCGCCGAGCGCGTTTTCCACAGCCCAGGATCCGGGGTGCGCCCCCCGCGATGTACCGTCGGCACATCACCGCTCAGCTCGCAGGAAGGCGCGACCGTGCCCCCGGGTCCCGAAACCACCGCCGACGACCGACCGGAGCCCGCGACCGCGCCCGCGGCGGGGGCCACCGCGGCACCGGAGGCGCCCGAGCCGGGTGAGCGGCCCGCCGTCGCACCGCGCCCCGGCAGGCTCGTCCGGCTCGGCCGCCTCGCCCGCCGCGAGGCGCCCCGCACCGGGCTCGCCGTCCTCAGCGGCCTCGCGCTCGCCCTCGCCTTCCCGCCGTACGACCTGTGGCCGCTGTCCGTCCTGGCCGTCGCCGCGCTGGCCCTGCTCACCCGGGGACGCACCGCCCGCCAGGGCGCCTGGACCGGCTTCGCCCTCGGCCTGCCGTTCTTCTTCGTCCTGCTCCGCTGGCTGCGCGTCGTCGGCTACGACGCCGTGGTCGGCCTCTCCCTCGTCGAGGCGCTGTTCCTGGCCGCGCTCGGCGCGTGCCTGGCCCTCGTCTCCCGGCTGCCCGCCTGGCCGCTGTGGGGCGCCTGCCTGTGGATCGCCGAGGAACTGGCGCGCGACCGGCTGCCGCTGGGCGGTTTCCCCTGGGGCAGGCTGGCCTTCGCCAACACCGGCTCGCCGTTCACCCCGCTCGCGGCCCTCGGCGGCGCCCCGCTGGTGACCTTCGCCGTGGCCCTCACCGGCGGCCTCCTCGCGTACGCCGTCGGCACCGCCCTCCGGCTGCGCCACGGCACCCGCACGGTGCGCACCGCCCTGCCCGGCGTCGAGGCCGTCGCGCTGGCCGCGGCCCTCACCCTCGCCGGATACGCCGTGCCCGTGTCCACGGAGGCCGCGGACACCGTGAAGATCGCCCTGGTCCAGGGCAATGTGCAGCGCCCCGGCATCGACTTCCTCGGCCGCCCGATGATGATCCTCGACAACCACGTCGACGCCACCCTCCAACTGGCCCGTGACATCAAGGCGGGCCGGGTGGAGAAGCCCGACCTGGTGATCTGGCCGGAGAACTCCTCCGACCTCGACCCGTTCCAGTACGGGCAGGCGTACGACCGCATCGACGAGGCCGTCAAGGCGGTCGGCGTCCCGGTCCTCGTCGGCGCCCTGGTCGACCACCCCGGCAAGGGCGGCTACATCGACAACAAGGGCATCGTCTGGGACCCGAAGACCGGACCCGGCGCCTCCTACGCCAAGCAGCACCCCGTGCCGTTCGGCGAGTACGTGCCCTTCCGCGACCAGCTGAGCAAGGTCATCACCCGGCTCCAGCGCGTCCAGCGGGACTTCTACCCCGGCGACCACACCGGCGTGATGCAGATCGGGCCTGGCCGGCTCGGCGATGTGATCTGCTTCGAGATCGCCTACGACGAGATCGTCCGCGACACCGTCACGGCCGGGGCCCGCGCCCTCGTCGTGCAGACCAACAACGCCACCTACGGCCGCACCGGCCAGCCCGAGCAGCAGCTGGCCATGTCCCGGCTGCGGGCGATCGAGCACGGCCGCGCCGTGGTCACCGCCGCGACCAGCGGCATCAGCGCGGTGGTCGCCCCCGACGGCAAGGTGCTCCAGCGCAGCGAGGAATTCACCCGGGATGTCCTCAGTGCCCGGATCCCCCTGCGGGACGGCACCACCGTCGCGGACCGCGTGGGTGCGGCTCCCGAATGGACGCTCGCTATGGTGGGCCTTCTGTCCTGCGCGGCCGCACTCCTGATCGGCCGTCGGGGACGTACCGACGAGCCTCAGCGGAAGGGCCAGCAGTGAACGACGGTGGTCAGCGGAGATACGGACCGCTCGGCACGACCTTGGTGATCATCCCGACCTACAACGAGGCGGAGAACATCAAGTCCATCGTCGGCCGGGTGCGGTCGGCCGTACCGGAGGCGCACGTCCTCGTCGCCGACGACAACAGCCCCGACGGCACCGGCAAGCTGGCCGACGAGCTGGCGGCCGACGACGACCGGATCAAGGTCCTGCACCGCAAGGGCAAGGAAGGGCTCGGCGCCGCCTACCTCGCGGGCTTCCGCTGGGGCCTCGACAACGGCTACGGCGTCCTGGTGGAGATGGACGCCGACGGCTCCCACCAGCCCGAGGAACTGCCCCGGCTGCTCACCGCCCTCAAGGGCGCCGACCTGGTGCTGGGCTCCCGCTGGGTGCCCGGCGGCCGGGTGGTGAACTGGCCGAAGTCCCGCGAGTTCCTCTCCCGCGGCGGCTCCACCTACTCCCGGCTGCTCCTCGACGTCCCGCTGCGCGACGTCACCGGCGGCTACCGCGCCTTCCGCCGGGAGACCCTGGAGGGGCTCGGCATGGACGAGGTCGCCTCGCAGGGCTACTGCTTCCAGGTCGACCTGGCCTGGCGCGCGGTCAAGGCCGGGTTCCATGTGGTGGAGGTCCCCATCACCTTCGTCGAGCGCGAGCTCGGGGACAGCAAGATGAGCCGCGACATCGTCGCGGAGGCCCTGTGGCGGGTCACCTCGTGGGGCGTCGGCTCCCGCGTCGGCAAGGCCCTCGGCAGGGGCTGACCCCGGGCCACGGCATTCGGCGGGCGCCCAGGCACACTTGAAGCATGACGTTCGGAGCACAGCAGACCGCCCCTGGCCGACCGCCGCGCAAGAGCCGCGCCCGCAAGCTGATCCCCCTGGGAGTGGCGGTGTGGGCCCTGCTGGAGATCTGGTTGCTGACCCTGGTGGCCGGGGCGGCGGGCGGGCTCACCGTCCTCGCCCTGCTGGTCGCCGGCGTGGTCGTCGGCTCCTATGTGATCAAACGGGCCGGGCGGCGGGCCTGGAAGCGGCTGACGGCCCAGCTCCAGCCCGGGGGAGCGGCGGCCGAACCGGCCCCGGAAGGCGGCGGCAACGGCCTCACGATGCTGGGCGGACTGCTGATCATCCTGCCCGGCCTGCTGTCCGACGCGATGGGGCTGCTGTGCCTCTTCCCGCCCACGCGGGGCTTGCTGCGCAAGGGGCTGCAGCGGTGGCTGGGGCGCCCGGCGGCGCCCGGTTCGCTCGGCGACGCGTTCCAGCAGGCACGGATGCGGGTGCCTGACGGCAAGGTCGTGCAGGGTGAGGTCATTCGCGAGGACGGTCCCGCTCCGCGGCAGGACCCCCAGCTGCCGCGCTAGGCGCTCGCCGCTGGGCGAGGACTGATTCCCGGCTGCGGGGCCGTCTGCCGCCTGCGGCGGGAGCGGCCTGCGGCCGCGTCCTCAATCGCCGGACGGGCTGGATTTCGCGGACTGTGGCTCTTTGGCCTGCGGTCCGCA
>NZ_JBSFWT010000108.1:0-22980 GCF_053594975.1 Streptomyces sp. NPDC002537 | reverse complement strand
ACTTCGAACACCTCCCTCAACGGCACGGGAGCCTCGTGCGTTGCGGAGACCGATCCCGTCACCCGATCAGTGGTCACGCTGAAAGAGCTCAGTGAGTGGATCGCGGCCAGTCGGGCGTTTCGGGTGGTCACGCTGTTGTTCCGGTCGTGTTCGAGGTGGTCCAGGAAGCGGCCGACGAACACGGCGTCGATGTCGGTCAGTTCAAGCGCCGACGGGGGCCGGCCGAGCTGTCGGTGGGCGTACTCCAGCAGGAGGCGGAAGGTGTCGCGGTAGGCCGCGACGGTGTGGGTGCTGACCCGGCGCTGGGCCAGTCGTTCGGTGAAGAAGCCCTGCATGACGGGGGCGAGAGTGGTCACGGTGATTCCTTCCAGGTCCGCTCGAGGCGCATCGCTGCGGCGGTCATCAGCTGAGGGCAGGCGTGCAGATACCAGTAGGTCGTGGCCGGGCTGATGTGCCCGAGGTAGGTGGACAGCGCGGGAAGCCGGTGGGCGACATCCGCGTCGGCGCTGTACCAGTTCGCCAAGGTGGTCACCGCGAACGAGTGGCGCAGGTCGTAGAGGCGGGGCTTGGCCGTCCCGGGCGGGGCCGTGATGGCGGCGGCCTTCAGCAGCCGGGTGAAGGTCTTGCTGGCGTTGGTGTGGTTGAGCCGAGTCCCCGCTCCGGACAGGAAGAACGCCTCGGTGGCCGGGCTCGGACACAGTTCGTCGCGTCGGCGCTGGTAGCGAGCGAGTTGCTCGGTGGTGGTGGGATGCAGCGGGATCAACCGGGACTTGCCGAACTTGGTTCCGTGCACCAGCAGGACGCCGCGGTCCAGGTCCGCGTCGGCCCGGTCCAGGGCCATCGCCTCGCCGGTGCGAAGCCCGGTCGTGGCCATCAGTCCGATGAAGGACTCGAACGTCGCGGCGCGAAGCGGGTGGGCCAGGTGCCGGGCCGCGCGGACAAGCGCACTGATCTCCGTGGCCGAGTACAGATACGGGGGCGTCGTTCGTCCGGGGCTGCGGGGCAGCAGGTCGGGCGGCGGGATTTCGGTGTGCTCGTCGAAGGTCGCCAGGAAGCGGGCGAACTCCCGGACGACTGTCAATCTGGCCGCCCACCAGGCCGGATCCGCGTCGTCTGGCAGCATGGCCCATGCCAGTGCGGCCTCGACGGTCAGGTGCGAGGACTCGCGCTCTTCGAGGAAGTCGACGAACTGGCCGAGCATCCGGCCCTCGACTTTGAGTTTGTAGCCCAGGTTCCGGCGGATCGTCAGATAGCGCTCGGCGGTCTCGCGGATGCCGTTCACCGCTCGCCCGCCGTCGGCCAGGGACGCACGACCGGCGCGAGCGCGACCATGTCGACCTTCGCATAGATCGCCGTGGTGTCCTCGCCGTGATGACGCAGCAGTTGGGCGACCTCGGCGAGGTTTCCGCCGCCGGCCAGCACCTGGCAGGCGGCGCGGTGACGAAGTTGGTGCGCGGCGACCATGGGTATGCCGGCGCGGCGTGAAGCACAGCGCGGCACCATGACCACGGACTGCCTGGCCATCGGCGCGTCCGGGCCGATCGTGCGCAGGAACACCTCACGGAACACCGATGGTCGGCGACCGTGACGCAGCCAGTCGGCCAGCGCGTCGCCGACGTCCGCGGGCAGCGACATCCGGTCGACGCGTCCGCCCTTGCCCCGGACCACCAGCTCGCCGCCGCGCCAGTCCAGATCCTCCAAGGACAGTCGCGCGACCTCGATCGCCCGCAGCCCCAGCCGTGCCATCAGCAGCAGGATCGCGAAGTCCCGCCGTCCCATCGCGGTGGTCCGGTCACAGCTCTCCAGCAGCACCGGGACCGCGTCCGCAGCCGAGCCGTCCGGCAACGTACTCAGCCACCCGGCGACTGACGGCACCGCCGCGGACAGGTCACGGTCGAGGGCCGCGGTCACGAACAAGTACCGCAGCAGCGCCCGCAGACTCGACGTCATCACCTTCATCGACCCGGTCGCATAGCGTGTCGAGGCGTCCTGGATGAACGCGGCCACCGCCTCCGGACCCAGCCGGTCCAGTCGAAGCTCACCATCGACGAGCTGAGCGGTCAGAAACCCGCGCGTGACGTCCACACGGCCGCGGATCGTACGTTCGCCGAGTCGGCGCTCCTGCTGCAGATAGACGCGGTACTTCTCGAGCACGTCCTCGACCGGCCCCTCGACCGTGTCGGGCTCCTGCGGTGAGACGATGCTGGCGTCCCGCAGAAAGCCGAGCATCAGCCGCAGCGACCGCTGCGACAACCACCGTCGGTGTCCGGCGTTGCGCCGGGCCTGGACGAACTCCTCCACCCGCACCGCGGTCAACTGCCCCGGAGCCAGCCCTTCGCGCTCCAGCCAGCGGCTCAAGTCCGCCAGGACATAGGCGTGGTCCTGGGCGGATCGCGGTGTGAACCCGCGCCGTATCAACTCCAGCCGGAACGGATGAACCAACCGAGCCAGCGGCCCCGTTGCCCGCACCGGATATCGACCATCTGTTGCTGCTTTGACCATGAGTACGGCCTCCTTCGCGTATCTATACGAAGGAGGCGGCCCAGAGCCTCAGTTATGACGTCACTTTTCCCACTCCACCACCGTCATCCAGCGCGGATGCACTGGACCCGGCATAACCGATGACCCCAGATAATTCCCGTTATCCCGGCACCGGGATAAGGGGAAGTTGATCAACGGGCGGAAGAGACACCTCGCGGTGGACACGAAGGGCTTCCCCGTGATGATCATGGTGACGCCCGCCGACATGCAGGACCGGGATGCCGCCCGCGAACTGCTCTGGCGCCTCCGCCTCACTCACCCCCAGGTCACCCAGATCTGGGCAGACTCCGCCTACGCCGGCAAGCTCGTCGACTGGGCCGAGGGCTTCCTCCGTATTACCCTCAAGACCGTCTCCCGCCCCAAAAGCGCCAAAGGGTTCGTCGTTCTCCCGCGCCGCTGGCGTGTCGAACGCACGCTGGGTTGGATCATGAATGCCCGCCGCAACGCGAGGGACTACGAACGCCTTCCCCAGCACAGCGAAGCACACCTGAACTGGACACTCATCACCCTCATGACCCGGCGTCTCATCCGCAAAAGCCCTCGGAGGGATAGCTGGTCGAAGAAACCTAAGCGCACCAGTTGAGGTGACGGCACGTCTCACCCAAGGCTGACAGAGAGGACGCTGCGGCAACGGTCAACTTCGCAAGGCTAACTCAATCGTCAGGGCAACAAATTAATTTGACTTCAGGTAATGTATGCTCCAGCGGACAAGAACCCGCCTGTCGACTAATGGCATCCCTACCGGCGCGGGACCATCCCTGCTCTACCCTGGCGCGACCATGATTCCAAGGCCGCCTGGCGCCGGTTGAGTGACCTGTTGAGGATGCTAGGCATGTTGGGAATCCACTGCCTTAGGAGGGGCGCCTTATGCGTACCGGGAGGCCGAAGCCCCGTCGCCTCCCGGTAGGCCCCCATCGCGAAGTCGGCGCAGTTGAACTTCCGCTGAGAGTACTGGGCGGTGGTGGCGCATTTGTACAGGTAGTCAACAAGTTTCAGGACACGCTGAGGAAACACCATGAAGTCCCAGGAGCTCGTGGGCTCGTAAGGGGCGCCGTATTCATCCTCCTGGCCGGTCGTATTCTCCGTGTAAATCTTCTGTGTCCCGTAGAAGCCGACCGTCACCAGCTCGTCGCCATCCTCGTCGATCACGCCAATGGCGCAGTGCCCGTGCTCATATTTCGACGTGTCAACCGAGATCCGCAGCCGGGCCCGTCCCCGACTCTCAATCTCAGACTGCAAGTACTCCACAAACTCTCGGACGTCATCGGCCGTTTCCGGCCGTGTGGGCAGCGGCCAATTGACCCGCCCGGCAAGTTCACTCTTGACCTCGCTCGACCCGTACCATCCTGGATCACCCCGCCTCCCACGGACCGGTTTGCGGCCCTGGGCTGCACTGTTACGCACGAAGGCTGGGCCTCGCTTCTTGTGATCGAACATATGTGGAATCTGCCTCTCTTTAGGTACGGCGAGGTCGTCGTTGCGACGTCGCCCAGACGGTGCCGACCCTACGAGCAGCAGATGAGCCGGGGCAGCACCGAAAGGCGACACTCTGTACTCGGTGGACCCGCTTACTCAAGGCCAGCATTCAAAAACACGCAGACACGACAGGAGTGTGGCCGCGTCGGCCCCACGTACGTCCTTGGGGCGGCTTGCGGGTGAAGCCTGCCTCGTCCTCGAAGCAGATGTAGCCCCCGCAGGCCGCCCGGGCTCTTTTACCTCCGCCCAGGTCGCCTCCTTCCACACCTTCACGGCCTGCTCGTCACGCTCGGCCACCCGCCGCGCGGGCACCTGCGGAGAGAAGCCGAGCCGGTGCATCAGCCTCGTGGCGCCCGAGACACTGTAGGAGACGTGGAACTTCCGGCCGATCAGCGTGGCCACCCTCCCGGCGGTCCACACCTGGTCCTCCACCCAGCCGTGCGCGGCCGGCCCCTTCTCCAGACAGGCGGCCAGCTTCTCCAGGCAGCGCGGCGACAGACGACACTCCGAACCGCTCGGGCCACGCGAGACCAGAGCCCCAAGCCCGCCGTCCCGCCACAGCTGCAGCCACTGGTAGGCCGATTTCCGGCTCACCCGCAACTGCCGCGCGACCTCCGGCGGCTTGATCTTCTGCTCGAACAACTCGGCCGCCCGCATCCGTACCGTCTCGCGGCGCCGACGCCCCGCAGCCGTCAGCCCGCCCCCATCCGCATACCTCACACACCACGGAATACAGCCAACAACCACAGCCACATCAAGAACTTCAGGGAAGATCACCCTGACGAGCCGAAGTCAGTACTTCCCACCTGGCACTGCTCTCCCTGGGCTCACACGTCCCAGTGTCCAGGTGTCCAGAACCGCGGGGGAACCTCAGTGCACCGGGTGATGCTGGAATCTGGACTGGGTGCGGACAGCGTCCGTGTTGTCGTCCGGTTATGCCATCGCGCTGACCGGTCGCTGCAGTGCAGCCCGCACAGCAGGCATTCCCCGGAGCGTGGCTGCCACTGCGTGACGGGCCTGGTCGGCTTCCGTCGTTTCATGGCGGCATCGTGGGCACAGGACCTCGTCGGCCACCGGACGGAACAGCCGGGTTTGCACGTGGGCGCCCTGGCATTCTCGTGTCCCGGCCAGCCGGGATGGGGAACAGGCCGTTGGTTGCTCGGCGGGCGTGGGTGTGTCCGGCATTTTGCGGATGAGCCGGTTGCGGACCAGGCCTGCGGGGGAGTGCACCGGCTGGGGCAGCCCGGAGGTGAGGACGTCGCGGAGGTCGGTCAGGCTGGCGCCTCGCTGGAACCACTCGCCCACGATTGGTGCGAGCCCGGCGACGTCCTGGCCGGACAGACGCAGGCGCCGTTCACTGTGGGAGATCGCTGCGAGGGCAAGTGCTGCCTGTTCGGTCAATGACGCCGGAACGGATGAAGCGGCTGTCGGAGGCTGCGTCGTTGTCTCGGGGAGGGTTTCCTTCCTCTGTCCTGCTGTGGGCGCCGCGTCGTGTGCCGAAGCCGAAGGCGGGGAGGGAGGGTTGGGGGTGTTCTCTTCAGTGTTCTTCTGGGAGCGGCCGACGGACAGGCTTCCCGGTTCACCGGCGGTCGGGATCCCGCCCGCCGGACGGCCGTCGCGGACCGCGGCCGCAGTTTCCGCGGACAGCGGCACGTTGGAGATTAACTGTGTGGTCGACCACCGTCCGCCCGCGCCCTGCTGTCGCCACTCGTGAAGGAACCCCTCGCTGACGAGCTGGCGCTTGGCGCGCAGGAACCCGGCTCTCTTGATCCCGGCCCGGTCTGCGGTTTCCGACAGTGGTTGGTGAGTGCTTTCCGGCAGTGACAGCTGCCAGGTCAGCAGACGCACCGCGTCCGATGACAGGCGCGGATGACGGAGGATCTCGTTGGGTACCTGCGTGAAGAACGACGCAGGCGCGATAACATGGCGCAGCATCCCGGGGACTCACTTCCCTTGTGGGTGCAGACCCCCGGGTTGGTGTTGGCGCACCGCCGGGGGTCGCTTCGTTTCCGGCACGAAGCAACCTGATGCGGGCACCGTACCTCATCCCTCAACTCCCGTGCACGGGGCTGGCGTAGAGACGCAGGACTTCGAGTGGGTGTGCCGGAGTTGAGCCCTTTGCGGGGGAGAAGGCGGGTGCTGGAGGTTACGTCGGGCCGGGCGGCGAACGCTCCGCGGGCTGCCGCTTGGACGGTGCCGCCAGCGCGGTGCAAGTGCGGAGGTCGGCCGGGCTGACGCCCGGAGGCCATGTTCTCGGGAGCACGGTTACGGCCACGACCCGCACCGACAGCTGGTCCCGATCCCGGGATCCGGTCAGTCGTCAGCCGCTGCAAGATCGAGCACGGCCCGAAGACAGGTACCCGGAGATGGACGGCCCATTTCCTGCAGCACTTCCGCTGATTGATCCGCTGGAAGGAACGCACCGTCACTCACGAGGCCCCGCTCGGCTCGAGATGCGCTCTAGGCAGTGTCTGATGGCTCTTTGACGAGGTCGCGGAGCCAGATCACGATGGCGGCGGTGGCCAGGGTGCCGTGGAAGATGTAGTCGCGCTTGTCATACCGAGTTGCGACGGCCCGGTGCTGCTTCAGTTTGCCGACGCAGCGTTCCACCGTGTTGCGCAGGCGGTACTGCTCGCGGTCGAAGGCCGGGGGACGTCCCCCGGCCCGGCCACGCCGGAGGCGGTTGGTCTTCTGGTCGTCCGGCTCGGCGATCGTCGCCTTGATGTGGTGCTGCCGCAGGTAGGTGCGGTTGGCGCGGCTGGAGTAGGCCTTGTCGCCGCGGGCCCGGTCCGGGCGGGTGCGCGGGCGTCCGGTCCCGGTGCGGGCCACCTTCAGGGCTCGCATGAGCGGGATGAACATGGGGCTGTCCCCGCGCTGTCCGGGCGAGGTCAGCCGGACCAGCGGCCGGCACCGGTCGTCGGCCAGCAGATGGATCTTGCAGGTCAGTCCGCCTCTGGAGCGTCCCAGGGCCTCACGGCCCTCCGTCTCCTCACGGGCCCCGCCCCTTTTTGCGGATGGTCGGACGGTGGCCGGTGTGGTGCACCGGCGGCGTGCTGGTGGGCCCGGCAGGTGGTGGAATCGGCGTTGACCGCCCACGAGCCGTCCTTGTCCTGGGCGGTGGCGTCGGCCCCGGCCTGCAGGGCGCGCAGAATCCTTGCCCAGGTGCCGTCAGCGGACCAGCGCCGGTGGCGCTCGTACACCGTCTGCCAGGGGCCGTAGCGTTCGGGCAGGCCACGCCACGGGATACCGGTCCGGGTCCGGTACAGGACCCCGTTGACCACGCTGCGGTGGTCGGCCCACCGCCCACCCGGCCCGCCCACTTCGGGCAGCAGGGGAGCGACGCGTTCCCACTGGGCATTGGTCAGTTCATGCCGCCGTACCATGTACAGCTCCTGCCCGGAACGGCAGCAGATCCACCACCCGGGCAAGAGCCATCAGACACTGCCTAGGGGCGTCAGCGCCTTCGAGTCCGACGCCTGACCGCTTCCCTTGTCCTCGCCGCCCGAGTCCTTGTCGAAGGAAATCGCCTCACCCTCGTCCGTGAACGGGGGTATCTCGTAGTAGGACATCACGGGCCATGCCACGAGTCCGAGAGTGACCACGGAAAGTCCGGCGATCACCCAACGCCTGGTGCGCCGCGGACGGTTTTTCGGGGGCTGATAGGCAGTCGGCGGGGTATGGGACATCAAGACCTCATTGCGATTTGAGCACGGGCCATAGTGCGCCCCGACAGGTTTCGCTTTTACCGGGGAAACATGTTCTTTGCGTCTGTGGCCTGCCGCCCGGGACGCGGCGCGGCTGCGGAGTCCGGACAGCCGCACGCACGGCGGCAGAGAGCCGGCAGAGGCGTCCGTAGCGGCCTGGGCGACATCGCAGCGCGTACTCGCGCAGTGCCGCCACCAGGCCGGGAACGTCGGTGCTGCCGTCGGCGCGGCGGCCGGCGCCGGTGAGGGCGACGGCGTTGACGGCCTCGACGCCTGTGGGAGGCCGAGCTTCTGGTCTATCTCGGCGTAGATCTGAACCGCCCGACGCCCCTCGGGGACGGTGAGGAAATTGTCCGTGTCGGTCATCATCTTGACGGCCGCCGCACTCGACATCTCCTTGTGCAGGGTGTAGATGCCGGGCTGTATGCGGCTGCCCTTGGGATCGTTACCCGCGGCGACGGTGAAGGCACTCGCGCTCTTGACGACGCCCGCCTTCTGGAGGATCTCCCCCATCTGGCCGATGCCCGCGCCCTTGGGGATCTCGATCGTGACCTGGCCGCTGCCCTCACCCTCGTAGTCCGGCGCGGCGCCGAACCAAGCCTGCACGTAGTCGTAGGCGAAATAGCCGCCACCGCCCACGGCACCGAGAAGGACGACCGCGGCGAGCAGACAGGTGGTACCGCTGCGGCGTTCGTCCTTCTTGCGCTTCCTGTCCTTGCCGCGCCGGTCACGGTCACGGTCGCGGGAGAGCTCCTCCCCGCCAGGTTCCGGCTCCCCACCCGGGTGCTCGTCGAATGACTGCGCCTGATGTCGTAGCGCCTGCTGCGGGATGTGCGACCGCTGGGGCTTCTGGGACGCGGAGGAATCCTGTTGGTCGTCGGCGGACGGGGCCGCGGGCCGCTGCCCATAGGCATCACCGGCGTAGGTGCCCCCCGCGTCCTGCGAGAAATCCCAGCCGTACTGCTGTTGTTGCTGACCGTAGTGGGGCTGCTGGGGGTACTGCTGCCCGTCATGACCTCGTCCCTCATGGAGGGGGTCTTCCGGATACCACAGTTGGATGCCAGTGTCCCGGCTGTACTCAGTCATCAATCCTCTGCTTCACTCGGCGGGAGGCCGCGCGGAAAGGGACCCGCCACGGCGGGCGCCTCATCGCGCGGCCGACCCAGCCGGGATGGCGCGGCTGCCGTCCCCGCTCCGAGCGGCGCGCACACCGGAAAGTCGGGTCCGATGGCAGGCCGCACGTTCACCTCCGGGGCCGTGCCCCGGACCTCTTCCTCATCGGCCGCCGTCCAGCGTGGCCAGGGCATCGGCCACGGCGTTGGCGTAGATCTTGCCCCCGGCGCCGCCCGGGTGGATGCCGTCGTTGGCGAGGAGATCGGTGTGGCCAGTGATGGCCTTATCCCAGTCGGCGACGACGACATGGGAGGCGTTCTTCGCAGCCACTTCCCTGATGGCCTTGTTGACCCTGCCCTGCCAGTCCTTCCCGGGGACATGCACGGTGATCAGGACGATGCGCTTGTCCGGGCCGATAGCGTCCACCGCGTCCTGGAGATCCTTGGCGCCGCCGACGCCGTTGGTGCCGAGGCCGATGATCACGGTGTCACCCAGGAGGCTCTTCTGCTTGAGTGTGTTGATCTCCTTGGGGGCCAGGAGAAGCTGACGGTTGACTTTGGCGTCGATGGTGATACCGGGAAACTTCTGCTGCAGCGCCGGGGTCGCGGCGACCATCACCGAATCGCCGATCGCGGTGAGCTTTCCGGCACTGGCCGTGTTCTGCGAGTCGCCGCTCGCCGCGGTCTGGTTCTGCTGGTTCTCCAGAGCGCGCTGCCCGGCCTTGATCTGGTCGGCAGCGCTGTTGTCGTCCTTGGGCGCGGTGGCCACTCCGCAGCCCGCCACGAGGACGGCCGCCGCGGCGACGACCGTCGCGGTCCTGGCCAACAGCACCGTGCCGCCACCACGGTCGGTGGTCCCGGTCGTCAGAGCACGGCGCAGCCGACGGCCGGTCTCGCGGAAGCCCTGCCGGCGTATGGGCTCTTCGACGAACCGGTACGTGAGCGCGGCGAGCCCGGCGGCGGCGACGGCGGCGGCGAGTGCGCTCAGGGGCACATCGGCCGAGGTGTGGCCGTCCGGGGTGGCCAGGGCGATGGCGGGGAGGTGCCACAGGTAGATCCCGTAGCTCCGCTTGCCGATCCAGCGCAGCCAGGGCGCGCTGAGCACCGAGCCGATCAGACCGAAGGGCTGAACGGCGGCGAGGACGGTGAGCGCGGCGGCGAGAGCCGCGAGGACGAAGCCGCCGGGGTAGAGGGAAGCGGAGTCCTGGGAGATGCTCCAGGTGAGGACGACCAGGGCGGTCAGTCCCGCGGGGCCGACGACCTCCACGGACCACACCCTGCGGAGCAGTTGGCCGTGCCGCCGGCCCGTGGGCGACCGCAGCAGGGCCAGCGCGGCACCGGTCAGCAGGGGGAATACGTGGGTATCGGTGCCGAAGTAGATCCGGGAGGCGTCGGCCCCCGGCACGTGCAGCAGGTCCATCGCGGCCACCGAGGCCAGGGCCGCGGCGAGGATCAGTGTCACCCGTGCGGCCTTGCCGCGCAGCACGCGCAGCAGCGCGATGAGCACCATGGGCCACAGTACGTAGAACTGCTCTTCCAGGCTGAGGGTCCACAGGTGCTGGAAGAGCGGAGGCGGCCCGAAGTGCGCGAAGTAGGAGGCGTCGGTGGCTATTTGCCACCAGTTGTTGGTGAAGGTGACGGCGGAGAGCAGGTCCCCTGTCGCGGTGGTCAACCGGTGGGGTCGCAGCACGGTGGCGGTACAGGTCGCCGTCACCAGGACGAGAGCGAGAACGGGCAGCAGGCGACGGGTCCGGCGTATCCAGAAGCCGCGCAGGTCGATCCGTCCTTCGGCACGGCGCTCGGCCAGCAACAGATCGGTGATCAGATAACCACTGAGGACGAAGAAGATGTCGACACCGAGAAAGCCGCCGGGCAGCCATTCCGGGTTGACGTGGTAAAGGACTACGGCGGTCACTGCGAGGGTACGCAGGCCGTCCAGTCCGGGCGTGTACGGGCGGCGGGGCTGCGGTGTGTCCGGTGACTGTGGTGGAGGGGTGTGCTGTGGATTCTGGTAGATGGTCGTGGGGTGGTGGTGGGCCACGGCGTGGTCATTTCTCTTTCGCGGTTTCAGGCGGCGGGTCGGTGTCGTCGCGTACGGCGGTGAAGAGGGCGTCCGCCTCGGGCTTTTTGACCGCCACGCGGTTGGGGTCCTTGGGATACGGGCCGACGGGCAGGGTCCGGAAAGTGATGTCGGACGTCTTCAGGCCCGCCATGCTGTGGGCCAGGCCCAGCAGGTCCTTCACCGAGCCCAGGGCTTTGTCTGTGGTCAGAGCGCTGGTCGCGGCGTCGGCGACCTTGTAGAGCCGCACCGGGTCGGTGAGCAGTCCGGAGCTGTTCAGCTGCTCGGCGAGTGAGGCCATGAACTTCTGCTGCAGCTTGATCCGGCCCAGGTCGCTGCCGTCCCCGACACCGTGCCGGGTGCGGACCAGGCCGAGGGCCTGCTCGCCGTTCAGCCGGTGACGGCCTGTCTCCAGGTCGAGATGGCTGTACTTGTCGTGGATGGCTTTTTCGGTGGTGACGGTGACACCACCGATCGCGTCCACCAGCTTCTTGAAGCCGGTGAAATCGACGTCCAGGACGTGGTCGACGCGGACATCGCTGAGCTGCTCGACGGTCTTGACGGCACAGGCCCTGCTCAGGGAATACGCGGAGTTGAACATGGCCGCGTCGACGGGCTGCGAGGTGCCGCCGTTCGGCAGCGGGCAGGCGGGCCGGGCGACCATGGTGTCGCGCGGGATGCTGATCACCGTGGCCTTGCGCCGTCCCTTGGCGAGATGGACGAGCATCGCGGTGTCGGAGCGGGCGCCGCTGTCACCCCCGCCGTACTCGGCGTTCTGCCCGGCTCGCGAATCGGAGCCGAGCAGCAGGATGTTGAGCGAGCCGTCCTGGCTACGGGCCGGCCGGTCGGAACCCAGGGCGGCGTCGACGTCGGTGGAGGACAGATTGGAGTCGAGCCGGGCATAGAGCATCCAGCCGCTCAGGACCAGAGCGGCCCCGAGGGAAGCGGCGATCCACGCCAGACGGCGTTTGTTGAGGCCCGCCTTGGGACTGGCCCGCTGTCCTCGTCCCCGCCCTCGCGTCGGCCGCCGTCTGGTTCGTGTAGGCGCGGCTCCGCCCATGAAGAACACCTCCGAGCCCGGGTATGCGGATCAGCTCGCGGATGTGAGGAATCCGCGAAGGTCTCCGTCATCGTGGGAGGTGAAGTTCTCGGCCTGGAGATGGCGGGTTATCCGCCAGTTCTCGGGTGTGTATCCGCTCTGCAGGGCCGTGTATCAGTGGCGTATCGGTGCAGGACATTCGCGCGGGCGAGCTGGACGCCCGCGCCGACGACGGACCGGGCGTGGGTCAGGACAGTGGGCGTCCGGGGAGCCGCAGGGTGGCGATCGCGCCCCCGTCCGCCGCGTTGGCGAAGTCCAGTTCGGCACCGATGACATGGGCCTGTCCGAGGGCGACGGTCAGCCCCAGGCCATGTCCGCGGCCGCGTTCCCGGGCACCGGTACGGAACCGCTGC
This sequence comes from Streptomyces sp. NPDC002537, assembly GCF_053594975.1. NCBI lineage: Bacteria > Bacillati > Actinomycetota > Actinomycetes > Kitasatosporales > Streptomycetaceae > Streptomyces > Streptomyces sp. NPDC002537. The sequence goes on along the minus strand of NZ_JBSFWT010000108.1, from coordinate 10,636 downwards.
GGACCGTCCGCCAGCAGCACGTCGGGGAAGCCGGGGCCCCGGTCGCGTACAGTGATGACCGCCCCCGCCACCGTCACCTCGACCGGTGGCCTACCGTGCCGGTGGGCATTGGCCAGCAGGTTGGCCACGATGCGGTCCAGCCGTCTGGGGTCGGTGTCGACCACGGCTCCGTCGGTGACCCGCACTTCGGCTTCGAGCCCCGTCCGCCGCACGCACTCCTCGGCCAGTTCCCCCAGCGGACACGCGGTGAGATCCGCCTGCTCCACTCCCGCGTCCAGCCGGGAGATCTCCAGCAACTCCTCGATCAGTGTGCTCAGGACGTGCACCCGGTCCCGTACGTAGTCGGTGGCCTCACCTTCCGGCAGCAGCTCGGCCGACGTGACGAGACCCATCAGCGGGGTGCGCAGCTCGTGGGCGACATCGGCGGTGAACCGCTGCTCGGTGAGCAGCCGTTGCTGCAGCGAGGCCGCCATCGAGTCCACCGCGGCGGAGATCTCCGCGATCTCGTCGCCGGGCCGGTCACCCGCGCCGATGCGAGCGTCCAGATCACCGTCCGCGATCCGCCGGGCCGTACCGGACGCGTGCCGCAGCTTTCGCGCCAGTCGCCCCGCGTTCAGCGCGCCGAGCGGCAGCACGATACCGACGGCGACCAGTCCGGCCAGCGCCACAGTGGCGTCCAGCTGTTTGAGATCGCGCAGGTCGGGACGCATATCGACCTTGACGCTGAGCATCCGGTCACCAACAGGCCGCGCGGCCCACATCGTCGGCCCGTACAGGTCCTGGCCGTAGGCGGTGCCGTGATGGCCCTTGCGTACCAGCTTCCGGAGGCCGTCCGGCACGTCAGAGGCATCGAGCCGGGCCGCTGTTCCCTGGGTACTGCCGGTGCGGGAGTAGGTGATGACCGCCAGATCGAGCTGGCGTTGTGCACTGTCCCGGGCCTGGCTCAGTGCCTGGGCCTGGGTGGCCTGGTGCACCAGGAGGCCGATCCCCGCGGCTACGGCACACACCGCGGCCGCGACCAGCGTGGCGACCTTCCAGCGCAGCGACCGCCGGCGTTCGAGAACCCGTATCGTCCACGTCCCGCGCATGATCAGCGCCGCAGCTTGTAGCCGAATCCGCGTACGGTCTCGATCGGCTCGAAGCCGATCTTCGCTCGTAGCCGCTGCACATGCAGATCGACCACGCGGCTGTCGCCGTCCCAGGCGTAGTCCCATACCTTGCGCAGCAGTGTCCGCCGGTCCAGCACGATTCCGGGGTTCGAGGCGAACTCGAGCAGCAGCCGCAGTTCGGTCGGGGTCATCGGGACGGGCTTCCCGCAGCGGCGCACCTCCATCGCTCCCGGGTCGATCTTCACCTCGCCGAAGACCAGCACAGTGGGGTCCTGCGCGGCTTCCTGCGGCATGCCGTTCTGCACGACCGGGTGCTGGGAAAAACTCGCCCGGCGCAGCAACGAGCGGATCCGGGCCACCAGCACCGCGCTCCCCACCGGCTTGGTGACGTAGTCGTCCGCACCGGCCTCCAGGCCGGACACGACGTCCAGCTCGTCTCCGCGCGCCGACATCATCAGGATCGGGACCATGCTGGACTCCCGGATGCGGCGGCACAGCCCGATCCCGTCCAGCTCGGGCAGCATCACGTCGAGCAGCAGCAGGTCGGGCTGGTATTCGCGGAAGTGCTCCAGGCCGGTGAGGCCGTCCTCGGCGACACGCACTTCGTATCCGTAGCGCTCGAGCGACGTGCGGACCGTATTGCGGATCACCTCGTCGTCCTCGACGAGCAGGAGCTGGGTCATGGGGTCCTCATAGCGATCAACTGGGCACAGGGAGAAGCGGGGAAAGAGGGCGGCGGAGAGTCATCCGGAGGGTACGGGAGTCAGTACCTTGCCGTTCCAGCGGTAGCGGGTCGTTGATTTGTGACCATCGCCGGACTCGTCCACGACGAGGTCCCGGCCGACAGTGGCAACGGTCATCCACGACGGCTCCGCGCAGTCCAGAATTCGCCGCACCGAGTTCCCCGAGGCCGTGTACACCCACATCAACGTACGTCCGATGTCGTCGAAGGCCAGCACCAGCTCGGGCTTCCCGTCGCCGGTGAGGTCCACGTAGACGGGATCACGCAGCTGACACCGTGTACCGGAGCAGTTCTTCACCGAGTCGGGCACACCGGGATCCGCCCGGAGCAGTTGCTCCGGCGGGACCTCGCGCAGATCGCCCTCCGGAACTGTGACACCCGGTACAGGCACGGCGGAGGGGGCAGGCTCGTCGTGGGACGGTCCGGGGGAATGGCCGGGCCACAGCGGAGAGGCACTGGCCGGGGCGGTCACCGAAGGAGCCACACCATTGTCCCGCGCGCCCTCAGCGGGCGCGCAGCCCGACAGGGCCGTCGCCGCGACCGCCAGCCCGGCCAGGGCGGCGATGGAGACGGGGGCGAACCGCCGTCGGCCGAAGCGCAGCATGAGAAATCCAGCGATCTGGGCCTTCGGAGCCGTGCAAAACCTGCGTACGCAGGGACAGACGGGATTATCCGGGTACGCGTTGCACTTTCTCCATATTTATTCGCTGCATCTCGGCCGTACGTGAGTGAGGACGGCGATGATGAGGTCCGGCCGGGCAGTGCGGGCGAGAACCGGAAGAGCTCGCCGACCGGGCCGGGGACAGCCTGGACGTCGACCTCGTGCCGCTGCCCGGCCCTGCCGGAGCAGTCGGCCTGCCGCTCGCCGACGCGGCCCCACTCGGCGATCCTGCCGTCGGCAAGCACGCATTCCGGCCGGGCCTCCCGCGGGACTCGAGTCAGCGACGGCACCTGGCCAGCAAAGAGACTGGTCACACTGTGGGCGTACGCGTGGGTGGCACCTTTATGATCCGGAAGCCCGCGACGGGATCGGGAAAAGGGATGTGCTTTCACAGACACGCCCAGGGCCACTGTCGCACCACGAAGGGCGGATCTTGCACCTGCGGTCACCCTCGCGGGTGGCGGTCAGCGTGACAACCCCGTTCCACCGGAGCGTGCGGCAGGTCGAGCACGCAAGGACAGACGACCAGCAGGCCCCCCAGCCAGATGGTTGAGGCATCAAACACCTCACCCAGCGACCAGGGAGCCCCGACTGCTACAGGCCGACAGACGTCACCCGATCAGTGACCGCTCCGAAGGTCCTCTGTCCACGATGGTGGATCTTCAGGAGGAAATCTGCTTCTGGAGCTCTGCCGAGTAGGTGCTGACGTTGACGAACTCCGCGGGATACTCGCCGGGTGTGGAACTGACTCCACCATGCACCACACCGGCGAGCTTGCCGTCGATGACCAGAGGACCGCCGCTGTCGCCCAGAGCCACACCACGGCCCTTGGCCCCCGCGCCGAATACCTCTCGCTTCTGGAATGCCTTCAGTTCGCGCTTGTAGAGTCCGCTGAATTCAAGGGGAGAGATAACTGGGATGGAGACTTTCCGGAGCCACTTGGACTGGTCGATGGTTTTCGAACTGAACATACCCCACCCCAGGGCGGTACCCACCTTCCCCGCCTTGTATAGGTCCTTGTCGTTCGCCGCGGCGAGTGGCAGCGTGCGCTGCTCAATCGGATGTTCCAGGGTCACCACTGCCAAGTCCCCAGCGCCTGAGGACTTCTTCACGTCCTGGCTATAGTCCGGGTCGGTCCAGAACTTGGCCACATTCACCCCCTCGCCGTCGTACGTGTCTTGGCCAGCAATGACCCTCAAGTCGGAGGCCGGGAGCCATACCGGCTTACCGGACGCATCCACATCGGAAAAACAGTGTGCCGCGGTCACCACCTTGTTCGGTGCCACGAGCGTTCCACCGCACCCGACCCCCCTCCCCTTCATGAGAATGTGCACCATCCAGGGGTGGTCTGCCGTGTGCGCCGGCTCGCCCCCGGCAATTGCGCTCGCCGACGGCGCCAGGCCAACCCCAGTCGCCACCAGGGATGCGAGCACAAGGCCACCGCGCAACACACGCTTCGCCGTCTTCGTCTTCTTGGTCTGCGTTGTCGAAACCATGCGCTCAGGATGTTCGGCCAATACGTCCAGTGAATGACGAGAACACCTCACTCCTGTATAAATTGTTTCCTTTCTGTATCGATGTCGGCGGGCAGCCACCACTTGACGTGACGCTCGGAGGGGGGTTTGTTGGTGTGTGGGGTGGCGGCTGAACTGGGGTGTTGCTGGTTTGCTGAGAGATGGGATTGGCGGTTCGATCGGGGTGGTCGTGGTGTGTGAGCTGGGACTGTGTGCTGAGCGTGGCTGGGTGTGTTGTAGGTAGTTCTGGCGTGTAAAGGCTCGGTTGGTGTTTTTGCTGGTCAGGGCTGTTTTTGCTGTCTGATGGGTGGGGTTAGCGGCCTCGGGCGCGGGCGCGGGGGCGGTGGTGAGTTTCGGCGAGGTGGTCGAGCTGTACCGCGTCGAGGGCAGTTTTGGTGATGCGTTCGGTGCCGTCGCAGATGGCGGTGATGGCGGCTTGGCGGATGAGCCTGGTGAGGCTTCCGATGCGGCCTGCGGTGCGCCTGTGGAGGTAGGGGGCGTGGCGGGGGAGGGTGCCGGGTGTGTGCTGTTGGAGGTCGAGGGCGTTTTCGATGTCGGTGATGACATCGCGAAACGGTTGGCGGGTGCCGTGGCGGGCGGGGAGGGGGCCGCAGTCGACGAGTGTGGCCCGTCCGGCGAGTTGGGCGCCTCTTACGCCGGTGAAGAGGGGTGTGTCGGTGACGTTGATGCCGGCGTAGACGAAGGTCGCGGGGAGGCGTTCGGTGAGGTCTTTGAGTAGGTCGGCGGTTTGGGCGCCGGTGGTGGTGCGGGGGTTGAGGCGGTGGATTTCGTCGATGAGGACGAGTTGGACACCCGCGGCGGTGTAGGTGTGGCAGACAGCGTCGGTGATCTGGGTCTGGGTCATGCGGGTGGTGACGGGGATGCCGAGGTAGCGGGCGAATTCGGTGATGAGGGTTTTCGCGGTGGCGCCGGGTGGGACGAGGACGTACGCGACGGGTACCGCGGTGCGGGCTGGTCCGGGCGGTGCGGGGTTCTTCCGGCGGTGGGCGAGGTGGCAGGCGCGGCCGACGTGGAGGAGGGCGGTCGTTTTCCCTGCTGCGGCGGGTCCGGTGACGATCAGGGATGGCCGTGCGGTGGTCTGCTGGTGGCGGCCGAGGATCATCAGGGTGCGGACCTGGGTGGCGAGGGTGCTGATGGCGGGGGTGCGGATGGTGACGAAGCTGGAGTGGTAGGCGAGGCGTTCTTCCATGCTGCGGGGCGGGTCGCCGGGCTGGGGCGGGGCGGGCGGGTCGGTGGTGGCGAAGCGCTGCCAGCCCTGCCAGGTGGCCAGCGGCCAGGACGGCTCGGCCGCACCACTGTCGCCGGTGACGGCTGGTGTGCTGCTCAGGTTCGGCGTCGTGGGGGGTGGGGCGTTCACCACTTGTCGGCTTCCTCATAGGCGTCGTAGAGCCCGAATCCGGCGGCTGGGGCGGGATTGAAGCCGTCGTCGGGCAGGTCGTCGATGCTGTCGTCTTCGCCGTACTGCGCCGGGTCGCCGGTGTTGTGTTGCGGGTGTCGGGCGGCGGGGATCGGGGCGGCGGTGGTGCGGGCTGCGAGGGCCTGCTCCGTTTTGGTGGCGTGGCCGCTGTGGACGCGGCGCATGAGCTGGTCGAGGGCGTCGGCGGCGTCGGCTTCGTACTGCTCGGCGTCGCCGTGGCTGCTGTGCAGGGCGAGGGCTCTGATGTGCTGCCAGGTGTGTTCGTTGAACGGGTGGTGGACGTGGTCGCGGTGGATCCAGGGGATCTCGGTCAGCTCGCCGTCGGGTAGACGTACCCAGATCTGGCGGACGTCGTGGGGGTTGTAGTGGATCTCCCACTTCCCGCCTCGGCCGGCGACCGGGGAGGGCTGGCCGCGGTAGGGGGCGAGGAGGTCCGCGTCGTAGGTGCGGTGGTGGATGCGGATGCCGGAGGCAGTGATGGCCTGCCAGCGCACGGGCAGCAGTTCGAGGTAGTCGTGGCCGGTCAACGGGACGGGCACGTATCCGGCGACGGCGACGAGGGCGGCCCACATCTGGTTCGGCGTGAGTGCTTTGCGGGGCATCATCGGGTGACGCAGTCCCTCGTGGGGCCGGTGGTGGTAATGCACCAGCCATTCGTCCAGGAGGTCCTGCAACTGGGCGACGCTGTAGCAGGCGTCCTTCTCGATGTCGGGCCCGCGGCGGGTGACGTCGGATCCGGTGTAGCCGGGCAGGTGCTGGCAGAACAGCGCGTTGATGGTGCCGAAGGCGCGCTCGACGATGCCTTTGGTGGTGGGGGCGTGGGGCGGGGCGGGCTGGACGCTGATGCCGAGGGCCTCGCAGGCGGCGGTGAACGCCCGGGAGACGAAGACTTTGCCGCGGTCGACGACGATCGTCTCGGGCAGGGCGACCGGCCGGGCTGCCGCACCGGCCAGGCGCTCGTCCAGGGTTGCCAGCCGCTGGTGAGGCAGCGCGTGGGCACGGTCCATGCGCAGGATGTCGGGCCAGGTGGGGCGGGCGGGGTGCGGGACGGCCATCTCTGCGAGCAGCAGGGCGGCGTCGACGGCCTTGGTCACGCTGGGGCAGAGCACGGCGGCGAGGATGGCGCGGGTGGCGACGTCGATGGCGATGGTGAGTTCGGGGCGGGCGAGGGTGCCGTCGTCGAAAAGGGCGAGGACGTCCAGGCGGGTGGTGTCGACCTGGACCTGCTCGCCGGGCCGCAGCGCCGTAGCGGGGGTGAAGGCCCGCCCGTCGAAGCTTGCGGGGGTCTGGCGGATGGGTCCGGAGGGCAGTTCGCCGGGGCGGGCGAGAGAGGTGACGAGCCGGTACAGCGTCGCCTGAGACGGCGCGGGCACGATGCCTACGCCGTGCCGGTCTTCGAGGATCTGGTTGATCAGCGGGAACAGGCCGTTGACGGTGCCCTTGGAGCGGCCGCGTCGGCGGCGCAGCGCTTCGCGGACGGCGGCGACGACCCGTTCGTCTGCCCGCCCGGTGGGGCTGGAGGCGCGGGTGGTGCGGTGGTCGAGGAGCCCCCACAGGCCCTGCTTGCGGTAGGCCAGGCGCATACGCTGCACCGTGGTGCGTGAGACGCGGCCGAAGCCGAGCGCGGTCAGCTCCTCGGCCTTGGCCTGTTCCCGCTCGGCCAGCGTGTGCTGCTCGGGGTCGTACTGCGGCCGCACCACTCCGCCGTTTCCGGGCCCGTCGGCAAGGCCGCATTCGACTTCCCTCACGTGCCGCTGCCAGGCCAGGGCCTTCTCGCGCGCCGCGGCAGGCGCGGTCTCGAACAGTCCCCACTGCGGGGCCGTCTGGGGCATCTCGGCCCCGATGACGGTGAAGCCAGGATCGGCGAACAGGTACCCGGCGAGCACGGCCTGACCACCGCTGTCCGGGCCGACGAGGTGGATGGTCTGCCCGGACAGGGCGATCACCTGCCATTTCACGCCGCGGAAGCAGACACGCGCCCCGACCTCCACGGTCGGCCGGGCATTGCGCCGCGCGGTCATCCGGCACCTCCTGTCTTGCCCGGACCGCTCCAGCCCGGAGGGCCAACGAGGACGCGTTCGTGCAGCGGCGTATTCAGGTCTGTCGTCACCCGTCCGTGCCACAGGGCGTGGAAGACGGCGGGGAGAACCCCGAGCAGATCACCGGCCGCTTCGGCGCCCTCGATCAGCGGCCGCGGTCGCGCGAACGCCTCCAGAACTGCGGGCATCAGGCCGGGACGACCAGCGTTGCGGGGGTGGCGGTAGCCGGCCAGCCATTTCAGATTGGCAGCCAGCACATCGTCGAGCGGTGGAAAGCGCCGGTAGGCCCAGCCGATCTCCTTACACGCCTCGCCTACCGCTTCGGCTGCCTTCAAAGCGCGTTCGCCGCCGACTTCCGGGTGGCTGGGGAAGTCGGCCAGCAGGCCAGTGCCGTCCGCGTACCGGGCGAACAGCTGCGGCACCCAGGAACGCACCCGGCCCTGTTCCTCACGCCACAGCACCCGTACCGGCCGCCCCGCGAGCCCGGTCACGTGCGGGTCGCGGTCCAGGACCGTCAGCTGGGTGCGCATCGTGTTCGACCCGGCCGCCACGTGCCGTCCGGTGGTTGCCGACCACCACAGGCCCGGCCCCCAGCACCGCCCCGGGATCACTGGGAACGCCGACACCGGCGGCAACTCCTCGAACGCCACGGTCATGGCAGCATCCGTCCACCGCTGTTGGACCGACTGCCCCACCAGGTCGAGGAAGACCGCTTCGAACCCGCTCCGACGATCCATGGCCATTCGCCTGGCCCGGCCCCCGGGCCGGTCCGCTCCTGTGCTGATCACCTGCGCCAGCCAAGTCGCTCCGCCGACGGGCGCCGCCGTTTTCAGGATTCCTGCCACAAACGAGTGCCGTATCAGCTAACAGCCAACGAACCCATAGCCCCGTGGTTCTCAGCCGCCGTCTTTCTGCCTGCCCGCCGCCAGCATGCTCCTGAGCGTCTCGGCGGGTATGTCCGCCCACCGGGCAACCTCCTGAAGCGGCACTCCGCCGTTCACCGCTGCCACCGCAGTCCGCTTCCAGGCCGCCTCGATCAGGCCGGCACTGTGACCGAGACCGCGCAGCAACTGCCGGGCGACCTCGGCGGTCGCCCGCTCTGCACGCCTCGCAGCTGAACGAGCTGTTCCTCGGCACTGTCGATGAGATTACCGATCCGCGCCCGCTGCTCCGCGGGCACCACCGTCCGCCACATCGTCCCCGAGCCCGGCGCTCGTTTCTCCTTGCCGAGCACCCGCAACTGCCCCGCCATGGTTACCGGCTGGTGTTCCTGGCGCACCCACCACGGGTTCTCGTCGAACCGCGCATACGGCCCGGGCCGTCCCCCGGGATGGCGGCGCAGACGGATAACGGTCCCCATCCACGCGATCAGCGGACCGCCGTAGTCGACCGCGGCCAACGGTCCCAACCACGGCCGCCCCACCCGCTGACCGAGCTGACGGCAGAACTCCCCGTCCGCGGGCAGCGGTCGCGGGCGCTCGCCGCCGCTGTCGACCCACACAGTTGCGCCATGGCCGGGTCCAGCAGCGCGTCCGCGACAGCCACCACCTCAGGGAAGATCACCGCATCCCGCCCCACCACCCGCCACCACTCCAGATCAACCCCCGCGTTGCCACCCGCGACCCGGTGCAGGCGACGCGGCCAGATCTCCTCCCGCTCCCACCCGTAAGCTCCCTCCCACCACCGGGCCACCACCGCATGAGCCAGCGTGAACACCTCACCCGCATCAGCCCCCGCCCGTGCCGCACGCCGGGCCACTCCGGACCACCGCCGCTGCGCCGCCCCCACCTCCGGCATGCCGCGCAGATCCAGGTGCTCAAGAGGCTGATCGGCGTCCGCGTCCAGAGCCCACCGCCCGTGCCGTACGCATACCCGCTCCCAGCGCTGCGCGTACCGCACCACACGCACCGCGGTCCCGGTACGCCGTGCCGTACACAGCCGGCACCCGAAGGCCCCCGGCCCCGCCACCGCGCCCCCGACCCGCCACACCCCCGCGCGGGCGCCGTCCCCCGCCGTGAGCTTGGAGTCCTCCCGCCCCCAGGACGGCAGCGCCCGCGCCAACGTCTCGTCCCTGACCCCGGATAATCCCGTCAGCGCGCGCCGGCCCGCCGCGTCCAGCAGCACTTCTGCATCCGCCCGCGGCCCTCCGCCGTCGTGCCGGGGCCGGTGACCGCGCCACTGCCAACAGGACAACAGAGCCTGCTCCTCCAGTCCGTAGCGAGCGGCGATCCGGCAGAGAAACGACAGCGTCGTCTCCCCGCTGACAGGAGACAGACGGAACACACCGGGAACCATCCCTCCAGCCTCCCGGAAAACACCGATTCCCACCACAACATCACGCGCTTCCGGTGGGAGCTGGTGCCCGCCGGCGGCGGCGAGAGCATCGTCATCGGCTTCGACGTCCTGGCGACCGACGCGGCCGGGAAGGTCAAGAGCGTCTACGGCTTCCTCGACAAGGTGCCCGCGGGCGCCTGAGCGCACCAGGCGCCACTGAGTACCGGGCGGATCGCGGCCATGGGCGCGTCCGCCCGGTCTGCGTTCGGCGCACCTCACATCTCACCCCCTCAAGGAGGGCGCTTACGCATCGGCCTTACGCCTCAGATTCTTACGTGTGAGTGACGTCAAAGGGTGCCGTATTCGGTGCCCTTTCACATGCAAGGTTGTTTTTGATGGTGCGTCAGTTTGGGTCTGCAGGTTTTCTGACGGGTATTCGGGTCGCTGCCGGGCCCTGGTTTGACTCCTAAGTGGTTTAGACCATTTTTGTTTTGGGTGTCGTCCATGTGGGCATGTTGTACTGGGTTGTGTCAAGGAGGTTGCGATGGTGGGTGGTTGGGTGCATGCTGTGACGGTTGGCACTTGTGGCCGGTGGTGCGGAGCACCGTCGGATGTGAGGGCCGACAGGGGAAGTTGACCTCGCACGGAGGCCGCTCCGGAGGCTCAGACAGGCTCTTATCAGCAAGTTTGGCCACCGGGCGCGAGCACCAGACAGCCGTTGCCAGCCTGCTTTTCCGGTTCGGCCGGAGGCCGAACCGACTTCCCTAGCTGTCACCGAAGGTGACAGCCCGTCGGGTGACACCCCTGGTGCCGCAGCACCGGTCCCGCGCCCAGCTTCGAACCCCGCTCGAACACCGAC
>NZ_JBSFWT010000107.1:0-23454 GCF_053594975.1 Streptomyces sp. NPDC002537 | reverse complement strand
GAAATCTCGCCATTCGGCAGACAAGCGCGAGGAGTTGGGGAGATGTGCTGGTTCGAGGGGCCACTCGCCGCTTTTGGCGGCGCCGAAGCCGCGGCGCGGCTCGTGGACGACGGTGGCGCCGAGCGAGCGGGCGAGGTCCGCCGAGCCGTCGGCGGAGCCGTTGTCGACGACGATGGCCCGCCAGCCCTCGGGGACGCGGGCCAGCACCCAGGGAAGCGCGGCGGCTTCGTCGAGGCACGGGAGGACGACGTCCCCGCGGCCGGGGCGCGGGGTGGTGGTCTGGTCTGTCACGCTGTTCACCCTACGGATGGAATTCCGACATTTCGGACCTCATCGTCTTACGAAACGCGGACATCGGCCCGCGCTGCGACCGGCCCGCCCGGCGGACCGCGCCGGGCGTGCGAGGCTTGCGGCATGCAGACCACACACCCCGCCCGCGTCCTCGTCGTGGACGACGACCCGACCGTCGCCGAGGTCGTGGCCGGCTATCTCGACCGGGCCGGTTTCGCCGTCGACCGCGCACAGGACGGCCCCGGCGCGCTCGAACGGGCCGCCGAGGTCCGCCCCGATCTCGTCGTCCTCGACCTGATGCTGCCCGGCATGAACGGCCTGGAGGTGTGCCGCAGGCTGCGCGACACCGGGCCCGTACCGGTGATCATGCTGACCGCGCGCGGCGACGAGGACGACCGCATCCTCGGCCTGGAGATAGGCGCGGACGACTACGTGACCAAGCCGTTCAGCCCCCGGGAGCTGGTGCTGCGCGTGGAGTCCGTGCTGCGCCGCGCCCGCGCGCAGAGCTCCGGCCCCCGCGAGGCTCCCCCGCTGCGGGCGGCGGGGATCGTCCTCGACCCGGTGGCCCGCCGCGCCACCAAGGACGGCACCGAACTCGCCCTCACCATCCGCGAGTTCGACCTGCTGGCGTTCCTGATGCGGCACCCCGGGCGGGCGTGCGGGCGCGAGGAGCTGATGCGCGAGGTGTGGGGCTGGGAGTTCGGCGACCTGTCGACGGTGACCGTGCACGTACGGCGGCTGCGCAGCAAGGTCGAGGACGACCCGGCGCGGCCGTGCCTCATCCAGACCGTGTGGGGCGTCGGCTACCGCTTCGAGGTCCGGCCGGAGCCGGAGCCGGAAAACTCCGGGAGCGGGGACGGCCGTGCGTGACATCCTGCTCATCGCCCTCTTCGCCTTCCTCGGCGCCGTGGCCGCCGGGCTGCTGGGCGCCGTCGCGCTGCGGCTGCTGCGCCACCGCTCCGTGGCGGTGTCGCTGACGGTGGTGGCGGCCGTGTCGGTGACGGCCATGCTGGCCGGGACGCTCGCGGTGGCGTGGGCGATGTTCCTGTCCTCGCACGACCTGACGGTCGTCACGACGGTGTGCGCGATGGCCGCCGTCGTCTCGCTCGCGACGGCGCTGCTGCTCGGCCGCTGGGTGGTGGCCCGCAGCAACGCCCTGACCCGCGCGGCCCGGTCGTTCGGCGACGACGGCAGCTTCGCCGCGCCCGACGGCGGCGCCACCGCCGAACTCGCCGAGCTCGGGCGCGAATTGGCCGCCACCAGCGAGCGGCTCGCGCAGTCCCGGGAACGGGAGAAGGCGCTGGAGACGTCGCGCCGCGAGCTGGTCGCCTGGATCTCGCACGACCTGCGGACACCGCTGGCCGGGCTGCGGGCCATGTCCGAGGCGCTGGAGGACGGGATGGCGGAGGACCCGCAGCGCTACTTCCGGCAGATCCGCACCGAGGTGGACCGGCTGAACTCCATGGTCGGCGACCTCTTCGAGCTCTCCCGCATCCACGCGGGGGTGCTGCCGCTGAGCCCGAGCCGCATGTCGGTGTACGACCTGGTGGGCGACGCCCTCGCCGGGGCGGGGCCGCTGGCCCGCGAGCACGGCGTACGGCTGGTCGGCGACCGCGTCGACGCGATCCCGGTGGAGGTCGACGGCAAGGAGATGACGCGTGTCCTCGGCAACCTCCTCGTCAACGCGATCCGCCGCACCCCGGCCGACGGCACGGTCGCGGTGGCGGCGCGCCGGGAGGCGGACACGGTCGTCGTGTCCGTGACGGACGGCTGCGGCGGCATCCCCGAGGACGATCTGCCCCGCGTCTTCGACACGGGCTGGCGCGGCAGCGCGGCCCGCACGCCCCCGGCGGGCGCGGGCCTGGGCCTGGCGATCGTCCGCGGCATCGTGGAGGCGCACGCGGGCCGCGCGACGGTCCGGAACGTCCCGGGCGGCTGCCGCTTCGACGTGGTCCTCCCGACGGCGGCACCCTAGCCGCAGCCGGAGCAGCCGGACCCGCTTTCCCGAGAACTGAGCGGAGCGGGAAGCGCGTCGGCCGGGGAGACGCCCTGTCATGCGGGTTCTGGTGATGACGGCGGGTTCAGTCGGGGACGTCCTGCCGTACGGCCTGGGCTTCCGCCCGCTGCCCACGGACCCTCGCGCCGCCGGCCGCTGACGCGGCATCGACTCATGTGACAGCACACCTGAGCGCTCCGCTGGAAGTGCGGTCGTTCGCCTGCGGGCCGTCAGTGGGCGACCGCGTCCGGGCAGGTACCGGGCGACCGGGTGCCACGGCGGCGTGGTCGGTGAACACCCGGTGCGGCAGCGGTTCGTAGCGTCCCGAAGGGGCGCGGGAAGCGTCGGTCTGCGGCTCCGCCGCGTGGGCGCGACCAGCCACGACGCACCCGCAGACGGCGTACCGGACTTCCAGCGGAGCGCTTAGGCGGAGCGCTCAGCCGGACTGCCGCTGGATCAGGTCCTCCAGTGAGCCCTGGGGGACCTGACCGTCGGGGGTGAGTTTGTCGACCGCTTTCGGGAGTGCCTCCGCAAGTTCGTCGGCGGCCTGTTCCGGGGTGATGCCCGCCTTCTGGGCGACGTGTTCGAGCGCCTGGTACGGCAGGGCCTGCGCGACCTCCGGACCACTGAGCGGCTCGTTGGCACCGGTGCCGACCCAGGAGTCGGTCTTCGCGCCGAGGCCGCCCTCCTGGAGCTGGTGCAGCAGGCCGTCGAGGGACTCCCCTCCCCCGCTGCCGAGGGCGCCGAGGAGGGAACCCAGCAGATTGCCGCCCTTGGCGCCGCCGAGCAGCCCGCCGAGCAGGCTTCCGAGGTCGTTGTCCGCCATGTCTGCCGCCTTTCCTGGAAGCGCACCGATATGCCCATCCATCTATCCAGGGCGGGCGGGTCCGGCCCGGGATGGCGGGATGTTCACCCGTACGCAGCCACGGCCGGGCTCCGCTGCGGCGCCCGCGCGAACTCCGCCATCCCCTCCGCGAACCCCACCCCGGCGCGCCAGCCCAGCTCTTCGCGCAGCCGCCGCGAGGTGGCGGTGATGTGCCGGACGTCGCCGAGGCGGTATTCGCCGGTCACCACGGGTGCGGGTCCGCCGTGGGCGAGGGCCAGGGCGGTGGCCATCTCGCCGACGGTGTGAGGGGTGTCGCTGCCGCAGTTGTACGCGCGGAGGGCGCCGCCCCCGGGCCGGTCGGCGAGGGACTCCAGGGCGAGGGCGTTCGCGGCGGCCACGTCCCGTACGTGGACGAAGTCCCGGCGCTGGCCGCCGTCCTCGAAGACCCGGGGGGCCTCGCCGCGGGCGAGCGCGGAGCGGAAGAAGGACGCGACGCCCGCGTACGGGGTGTCGCGGGGCATCCCCGGCCCGTAGACGTTGTGGTAGCGCAGCGAGACGGCCGTGCCGTCCGTGGCGCGGGCCCAGGCGGCGGCGAGGTGTTCCTGGGCGAGCTTGGTGGCCGCGTAGACGTTGCGCGGGTCGGTGGGCGCGGCCTCGTCGACGAGGCCGGGCGCCAGTTCGCGGACGCAGACCGGGCAGCGTGGTTCGAAGCGCCCGGCGTCGAGGTCCGCGGCGGTCCGGGGGCCGGGGCGCACCGGGCCGTGCGCGGGGCACGCGTAGTGGCCCTCGCCGTAGACGACCATGGACCCGGCGAGCACGAGGCGGCGGACGCCCGCGGCGGCCATCTCCGCGAGGAGGACGGCCGTGCCGAGGTCGTTGCAGCCGACGTAGGCGGGGGCGTCGGCGAAGTCCTTGCCGAGGCCGACCATCGCGGCCTGGTGGCAGACCGCGTCGACGCCCCGCAGGGCCCGTGCCACGGCCGCGCGGTCGCGGACGTCGGCCTCGGTCCACTCGACGCCGGGGGGCCGGGGCGGTGCTTCGGGGTGGGCCGCGGGCAGCAGCGCGTCGAGGACGACGGGCTGGTGCCCACGGGCGGTGAGTGCGGTGACGACGTGCGAGCCGATGAAGCCCGCGCCTCCGGTGACGAGTACGCGCATGGCTCCGACGTTAGGGGCGCGGGCGGTGCCGCGCCCCCCGACGGGCCGTCCCGTCACCGGTCCGTAAGGACCTCAGCCCTCGGTCGTGGCGGACGGCGCGCGTGCCGCCCAGCGCTGTTCGACCCTGCCGAAGCGCCAGTAGGCGAGGGCCGCGCCCCAGACCACGACGAACAGGCCGACGATGACGAACCCGACGTTGTCGAGGTCGAGGCCGGAGATCCAGCCGGTGACCGCGTCGTTCATGCCGAGCTTCTCGTGCAGCACGGTGACGAGTTCGATGGTGCCGATGAGGAAGGCGACGGCGATCGACAGCCCGGTGATGGTGAGGTTGTAGTAGACCTTGCGGACGGGGTTGGAGAACGCCCACTGGTAGGCGAAGTTCATGAACGTGCCGTCGAGGGTGTCGAACAGGCTCATGCCGGCGGCGAACAGCAGCGGCAGGCAGAGGATCGCGTACCAGGGCAGCCCGGCGGCCGCGCCGCTGCCCGCCATCACCATCAGGGTGACCTCGGTGGCGGTGTCGAAGCCGATCCCGAAGAGGAAGCCCAGCGGGTACATCTGGCCGGGGCGGGTGATGGAGCGGGTGAGCCGGCCGAGGATGCGGTTCATGAAGCCCCGCGAGTCCAGCTGCGCCTCCAGCTCCGCCTCGTCGTAGCGGCCCTCGCGCATCGCGCGGAAGATGCGCATGATGCCCGCGAGGGCGACGAGGTTGAGGGCGGCGATGAGGTAGAGGAAGCCGCCGGAGACGGTGGTGCCCACGACCCCGAGGGTCTGGTGGGTGGTGGAGCCCTCGTCCATGATCTTCCCGGCGATCCGGGTGCCGCCGGCGACCAGCAGCGTCATGACGACCACCACGCTGGAGTGCCCGAGCGCGAACCAGAAGCCGACCGAGACCGGGCGTTTGCCGTCGGCCATCAGCTTGCGGGTGGTGTTGTCGATGGCGGCGATGTGGTCGGCGTCGAAGGCGTGCCGCATGCCGAGGGTGTAGGCGGTCACGCCGAGCCCCACGCCGTAGGCCTTGGAGCCGACGGTGTAGTGGTCGGGGACGACGAGCAGGTAGAGCACGCCGAACGCGACGACGTGCAGGGCGGCGATGACGGCCAGCAGGCCGGCCGTGCGGACGGTGTCCTGGCGGCGCCAGCGGAAGGAGGACGGTGTGCCGACGGACGTGTCGGCGGGCCCGGGTATGTCGGTGGGCAGAGTCATTTGCGGGTCACGCTCCAGCACCTCGTGGAATGTTCTCGTGAGATGCCGTGGCCGGTCTCCTGGCTTACGGGTTCGCTCGCGCCCGTCCCCGCCTTCCCGGCAGCCGGCTGCGGCCAGTGGCTCCGCGCTCCCGTGGGGGGTGGCGCGCGAAATGGGACGGTAACTCCCCGATCACAGTGGCGAGGGCCGCTCCGGCCTGGGACCACAGGGGTCCTTCACCGGTCTTCCCGAACACCACGGCCGGGCCACTTTAGCGCTCCGACCGGCACCTGTGGCGAGGAAGTGGCGGTTTACACAGCTGCGCGAAAGGTCCGGCAGGGGCGCGTGGACAACCCGGCACCGGTGCTGGACGCACCCCGCGGACCGGTGCTACCAGTGCAGTTGACGGGGTACCCCGTCCGGCACGAGAGAGGGCACCGCCATGGCAGACACCGGGCAAGAGCCGGAGCATCGGGTCGGATTCGTACGCCGGATCGGGCTGTTCCAGGCCACCGCGATCAACATGAGCCAGATGTGCGGCATCGGACCGTTCGTCACCATCCCCTTGATGGTGACGGCGTTCGGCGGGCCACAGGCGGTCATCGGATTCGTCGCGGGCGCGCTGCTCGCCCTCGCGGACGGGCTGATCTGGGCGGAGCTGGGGGCCTCGCTGCCGGGGGCGGGCGGCAGCTATGTGTATCTGCGGCAGGCGTTCCAGTACCGCAGCGGCAAGCTGATGCCGTTCCTCTTCGTGTGGACGGCGATGCTGTTCATCCCGCTCGGCATGTCGACCGGGATCGTCGGCTTCGTGCAGTACCTCGGCTATCTGTGGCCGGAGATGGGGCGGACGACGGGGGACCTCGTCGGTCTCGCGGTCATCCTGCTGATCGTGGTGGCCCTGTGGCGGCGGGTCGAGAACATCGCGAGACTCACCGTGGTGCTGTGGGCCGTGATGATCGCCTCGGTCGTCCTCGTCATCCTCGCCGCCTTCACCCACTTCAGCCCCGACCGGGCCTTCACCTACCCGTCCCACGCCTTCGAGCTGACCACCAATCATTTCTGGGTGGGCTTCGCGGCGGGCCTGACGATCGGCATCTACGACTATCTCGGCTACAACACCGCCGCCTACATGGGCGCCGAGATCAAGAGCCCCGGCCGCACCATGCCGCGCGCCATCATCTACTCCATCCTCGGCATCATGGTGATCTATCTGCTGCTCCAGATCGGCACCCTCGGGGTCGTCCCCTGGCGCCAGATGCTCGACGAGAACGCGACGGCCCACTCGTCCGTCGCCTCCGCGGTGCTGGAGGCGGCCTGGGGCAAGGGGGCGGCGCGGACCGTCACGGTGCTGATCCTCGTCACCGCCGTCGCCTCCGTCCTCACCGGCCTCCTCGGCGGCTCCCGCGTGCCCTACGACGCCGCCCGCGACAAGGTCTTCTTCCGCTCCTTCGGCAGCCTGCACCCGCGCCACCACTTCCCTGTGCTCGGCCTGGCGTCGATGGGCGCCATCACCGCCGTCGGCTTCCTGATCGGCCGTCATACGGACCTGACGACCCTGATCCAGCTGCTGACCACCGTCATGGTGATCGTGCAGGCACTGGCGCAGGTGGTCGCCGTGACGGTGCTGCGCCGCCGGCAGCCAGGGCTGCGGCGCCCGTACCGGATGTGGCTCTACCCGCTGCCGAGCCTGGTCGCGCTCGTGGGCTGGCTGGTGATCTACGGCTACGCGGACCGCAACTCGCCCGGCAGGCACCCCATCGAATGGTCGCTCGCCTGGGTCGGCGCGGGCTGTGTGGCCTTCGTGCTCTGGGCGCGCCACGAGCAGGTGTGGCCGTTCGGGCCGCGGGAGGTCTCCGAGGAGTACCTGACCGCGCCGGACCCCGACACCGGAACCGGACCCGAGGGCCCGGACGCGGACCCCGGACCCGGCACCGGGCCGGGCGCCGGCACCGACCCCAGGGAGCCCGCCCCTGCCTGACGGCACGTCACGCCGCGGGCCGGCCACCGTCGGCCGGTCCGCCGGTGAGGGAAAATGCCTGCATGCCTGTGACCCCCTCACCCACCGCACCCGTCTCCTCCTCCTCGCGGCTCCCGGCCGCGAGGCCGCGCAGACTGCTCTGGCCCCGCCTCATATTCGGGCTGTGGTTCCGGCCGGTCGAGGTGCTCGACGAGGCCCGGGACCGCAGCGTCTGGGGTACGGCCACCTTCCTCTGCCTGCTCTGCGGGGTCCTCGGGACGGTGGGCAAGGACTCGTTCTGGGGGCAGTGGCGGATCAGCCCCACGCTCGCGCTGGAGGCGATGGCCATAGCCGACGGCGTCCTGCTCCTGGCCAGCCTGCTGCTCGGGGTCGCCACGCACGCCATCGCCCGACGGCTCGGCGGCAACGGGCGGTTCGGGCCGACCGTGACCCTGTTCGTGGTGATCTTCTGGGCGACCGATCTGCCGCGGCTGGTGCTGGACACCTGGCTGCCGGGCGACTCCTACGCCGTACGCGCCGCCGCCTGGATCACCGCGGGCTTCGGCTATGCCTTCGCCGCCCTGCTGATCCGCGGTCAGCATCACCTGCCGACGCACAAGGCCGTGGCCGCGGTGAGCATTCAGATGCTGGCGGCGCTCGCCCTGCTCAAGTTCCCCATGGAGAACTGAGGTCCGGAAGTCCGGACCGTCGCGCCCGGCCGTCCGCGCATCGCGCCCGCACCGGAAGCCGAAGGCCCGCCCGGTGCGACGGGGGATGCACACCGGGCGGGCTCACGCACATTTCTACCTCATCAAGGATGGGTGATGCACCAAAAACCTGTTCGGCTTTTTCCGTCACCAGCTCACGGGGAGTGAAATCAAGCCACGCGCCCGCATGGTGGGCCGCCGGCGCAGCTCCTCGCGCGGCACGTCGAGCCTGAGCCCCGGGAGCCGCTCCAACAGCACTGCCAGCGCGGTTTCCGTCTCCATCCTGGCCAGCGGCGCGCCCAGGCAGTAGTGGATGCCGTGCCCCAGCCCGAGATGCCCGGAACGATCACGGGTCGGATCCAGCCGTTCCGGATCGGGGAAGTGACGAGGATCACGATTGGCGGAGGCGATGGAGAGCAGGACGGTCTCCCCCGCGGGCACGGTGACCCCACCGATCTCGATGTCTTCCAGCGGAAACCGCCGGATCGCCAGGGGCGCCGGGCCGTCCCACCGGTTGAACTCCTCGACCGCCGCACCGAGTCCGGCCGGATTCACGCGCAAGGATTCCGTCAACGCCGGATGGTCCAGCAGGGCGAGGACCGCGTTGCCGATCAGGTGGACGGAGTTCTCGTAACCGGCGAAGAGGATGAGGAAGGCCAGCGAGGTCAGTTCCTCCTCGGACAGCCGGTCGTCCGGACCCTCGCCGTCCCGGGCCGCGATCAGGTCGGAGAGCAGGTCGTCGGCGGGCTCCGCGCGCTTGCTCGCGATGAGCCCGGTGAAGAACCGCATCATGCGCCCGACGGCCTGCCTCGCCAGCTCCGGGCGCTCCCGGTCCGGGGCGACCAGCGCGTCGGTCCAGGCCCGGAAGTCGTGCCGGTCCTCCCGCGGTACGCCCAGCAGGTCGCAGATGACGGTGATGGGCAGCGGTCCGGCGTAGGCGGCGATCAGATCGGCGCGCCCGTCGGCCTCGACGGCGTCCAGGAGTTCGTCGGCGACCTTGCGCACGGGTGCCCGGAGCTTGTCGATCCGGCCGGGGGTGAACGCCTTCACCACCAGGCGGCGCACCCGGGTGTGGTCGGGCGGGTCCATGTTGAGCAGATTGGCGTCCAGCGCCGGAGGCAGGGCGAGTCCGCGGTAGTTGCCCGGCGCGGCGTTGATCTTGTCCAGGGAGAGCCGGGGGTCGGCCAGGCACTGGCGCACGTCGTCGTAGCGGGTCACCAGCCAGGCGGGCAGGCCGTCGGTCCCGGTGATCCGGTGGACGGGGCCCGCCTCGCGCAACTTCGCGTAGGTGCCGTACGGATCGGTGGTCAGCGCGGTGACGTCGAAGGGCGCGGGGGCGCCGGACGCTGCGGTGTTCTGCATGGCACCCGACTCTAGAGGGGTGGTCCGCGGCACCGGTGGCCGCGGTCTCAGGGGGGTTCGGGGGGCTCAGGAGGAGGAGTCGCACGGGCGGCGCCGGGTCCGTAGCGTTACGGACCCGGCGCCGGCCTGTGGCGCAGGCGGCCTTGACCCCCGTCCAGGGCCGCCTCGTCTGTGGGCCGCGCGCCGTCAGGGACGGCGTGCCGCGCAGATCTCCCGTATGTCGGTGAGCACGGATTCGACCAGCGGATGGCGGTAGACGTCCGCGACGCGGGCCAAGTGCTCGTGCTCCTCGGCCGGATCGGCGCTGACGTTCATCACCACGCTGTCCGCGTGCGGCGCGGGCACATGGCCGGTGGCCCGGTTGGCGAGGCCCCGGCGCAGGGCCGCCGCCTCGACCACCGCGGCGAGCGAGCGCTCGTCCAGGGAGGCCGCCCGCGCCTTCTCCACGGCGATGTCCATCGTCGCGATCTCGACGTGCCGCCGGATCGCCCGCTGGACGTCGCGGATCTCCGCCATCTGCCGGTTGGCGCGCCACTCCAGGTCGGCGAAGGGCCAGCGGCCGGCCCAGCGGCGCTCGGCGAGGGTGACCTCCGGGGCGTGGGCGGTGACATCCTGCCACAGCGGCTGGAGCCGGCGCAGTCGCCGCCAGGCGGCCACCCGCGGCCCGGCGGCGGGCAGCGAGAATCCGGTGAGGACCAGCAGCGCGGCGACCGAAGCGGTGAGCGGCGCCACGCCGTTGGACAGCCAGTACAGCTCGTGGCCGGCCCAGCTGAGCACGAAGCCGACGAGCTTGCACAGGCAGTAGAGCAGGCCCAGCCAGCAGCCCGCGGCCAGGGTCCGCAGGCCCTTGGCGAGCCAGGAGCGGCCCAGTTGGGCGGCGTAGCGCGGGCACAGCGCGCCGAGCCCGGCGAGGCTGACGCCGAAGATGGCCAGATACAGCACCAGGAAGGCGACCACTCCGGGCGCGTCGGCGTAGGCGGTGCTGAAGTCGCGGGGGTGCTCCACGGCGTCGGGGCGTCCGACGGCGAAGCAGACGATCGCCGCGGCCCAGGCCACGGCCACGGCGCCGACCGCGAACCGGGACCGGGCGGCCGCGCGGGCACGCGCGCTCTCGTCACCCCGGCTGGTCCAGCGGAGCAGCAGGACGGTGGCGCCGGTCGCGAACAGCACGACCGCCGAGTAGAGGAAGACCATGGCCAGGTTGGCCACGCCGGTCAGCCGGTCGAAGGCGCGGTAGACGCTGGGCGCGGAGAAGAGGAAGACCACGGGGACGCCGGCGGTCATCAGTGCGGTCAGGCCCAGGTCGACGTTGTCCCGGTCGCGGAGCCAGGCGCGGGTCTTGTAGCCGACGATGGCCCAGGCGATGGCGCTGAAGGTCAGGTAGAGGACGTCAAACACCGGTGACGCCCCCTTCTCTCAACTGTTGGCGTACGTGCTGGAGTGCCGGTCCGAGCGAGGCGGCGAGTTCGGCGGCGGCCCCCTCCAACGGGGCGTCCTGGCCCGGCGGCGGGGGGACGACCTTCTCCATGAGGAGGGTGCCGAGGATCTCGGTCTCGCGCTCGGTGAGGTTGTCGTAGCAGTGGTGGCGGGCGAGGCCCACGGTGAGGCCCATGCGGCGCATGGCGGTGGCCACGTCGACGGACGGCGTCCACACCTTGAGGGCGTCCTCGGTGACGGCCGGGTCCTGGTCGTGTCCCAGGAGGAGGTGGCCGATCTCGTGCAGGACGATGTGGACCTGGTGCCAGGGCGAGGTCTTCTGTTCGTAGATGACCCAGTACGCGTCGTCGGTGGTGGCCGTCATGCCCGAGACGATGCCGTCCAGGCTCATCGGAACCAGCCGGATCATCCTGCCCACGCGGCGCGCGACGACATCGCACAGGCCCTGCAGATCGGTCGACGCGGGCAGCGCGAGCTCGTGGATCAGCTGCTTGCACCGGCGTCTCGTCCGGCCCACTCGCATGCCTGCACCGTCCTCGTCCTCGGTACGCCGCCAGTAGGTGAAGAGCTGATCGTCCGCCGTGACGGTCACGGG
This sequence comes from Streptomyces sp. NPDC002537, assembly GCF_053594975.1. Lineage (NCBI taxonomy): Bacteria > Bacillati > Actinomycetota > Actinomycetes > Kitasatosporales > Streptomycetaceae > Streptomyces > Streptomyces sp. NPDC002537. The sequence continues at coordinate 11,941 of NZ_JBSFWT010000107.1, read as the reverse complement.
CGCTCCTCACCGCCCGCGTCGGGCGGGTCGGCAGGCAGATTCATCTGCTGCCGGAACTGGGCAATGATCGTGTTGAGGCTGTCCTGGACCTCGGGCGGCAGACCCACCGAGCGCAGGGCGATCGCCCGGACGCGCTGATCCCTCATGGCGACGAGGAAGCGGACCTCCTCCTCCACCCGCTCCGCCTGGGAGGCGGAGAGGTCACCCATCAGGTAACCGACGGGCACGGCAAAGAATTTCGCGAGCGCGCGGAGCACGTCGGGGCTGGGGTTGGCGCGCCGGCCGTTGCGCAGCATCGACAGATACTGCTCGGTCAGCCTCACCCCGCCGTACTCCTCGGTGCCGTGGCTGATCTCCTCCGCCACGTGTCCGTTGGTGTAAGGCGCCCCCGGTGGGTGCATGTTCGCGAACAGGTAATTGAGCCGCCCCGCGAGCGGGCTGCCCATGTCACCTGCCGTCCTGTCGCCCCCGACTGCCATCTGCTCCGTCCTCACGAGCCGTCCCCTTGTCGCCTCACGGCCAGTTAAGCCCGAGGCGGCTACGGGGAGCATCCTGTCATGGGAGAGCGCGTCGCACTAGTCCGCCCAGCGTTTCCACTGGGCGAACAACTTAACCACGAGTTGATATCGGCCCTTCACCCCGATTCCGCGGGCCGTTCCCCCTCTGACGTGTGCGGGCGCCCGGCTGTGACATCGACGCCCGAAATCGCCGTGGCCGATTCCGGTCGCCTTCCCGTCGTCCCGGTGAATCCCGGCGCGCCGGGCTCTCGTTCCTCTCCGCTGTCCGTAGGACGATGACACGCTCGTCCCGCAGGCTCCGCAGGCACCAATGCCCTCATGCGGGACAACCACGGGCCGAAAGAGAGGAATCCGTTCATGAGCAGATTTCTGAGATATCTCGCCCTTCGGGGTCTCGTCGCCCTGCTGCTCGGGCTCGCGGCCGCCGTCGTGCCCGGTTCCCTCGCGGCCGTCGCCGCGGGTCCGCCCGGCGCGGCCGCGGACGACGCCTACTGGACGCCGGAGCGGATGGCCGCCGCGCTGCCGGTGCCGACGGGCAAACAGGAGGTGCCGCCGCCCACCGTGGCGGAGGCGGTGCCGCCCAGCCATCCCTTCGACGGACTCCCGCAGGTGGGCACGTTCTTCTGGACGGACGGCAGGAACACCGGCCGTTTCTGCGGCGGTACGGTGATCCGCAGTCCGGAGCACAACCTCGTGGTGAGCGCTGCGCACTGCCTGCGCTCGCCGGACCCCAAGCGGCATCTGTCGTTCGTGCCGCAGTACCACGACCGCCTCAAGCCGCACGGCGTCTTCCCCGTCGAGAGCATCTACATCGACCAGCGCTACTACGACCTGGGCACGGACGGCGGGGCCCGCTGGGACTACACGGTGGTCCGGCTCGGTCCCCGTGAGGACGGTACCGAGGTGCAGAGCGCCGTGGACGGCTTCGACTTCGCGATCCGCACCGGCTACACGCACCGCGACGTCCGGCTGATCGGCTACCCGGGCAGCAGCGACGCCAAGTACCCCAAGCCGCTCGACTGCGCCTCGTCGACACACCGTTACCGCAGCACCGACCCCAAGGCCCCGGGCGACTTCCTGGAGATCGCCTGCGCGGGCTACGTCGGCGGCACGTCGGGCGGGCCGTTCCTGGTACGCGACCTGACGGGCTATCTGCTGATCGGGGTGATCGGCGGCTACCACACGGGCGGGGACACGCCCGACATCTCGTACAGCTCGTACTTCACCGAGGACCTGCTGGACCTGTACATGGACGCGGTCGACGGCAGCCCGCCCGCGCACCGGTGAGAACGGCGACGGCGCCCGCGGCCGGAAGGCCACGGGCGCCGTCGGCGCGTCGGAGGGAGCGGACCGGCTACTGCCCCACGGGCGGACGGTGGGTCCGGTGGGGGTGGCGGGTCAGGGTGTAGCCGCCGATGGCCGCGAGGGCGCCGAGGACGGCGCCGCCCACGGTCCACGCCCAGCGGTCGGACCACCAGCTGCCGTTCCAGCCGCTGCCGGGCTCCTTGAGGGCGGCAGCGTGCAGCGGGGCGACCTCGCCGCCCTCCGCGCGGGAGCCGCCCGCGTCCTTCGCGTCCGCCCGGACCTCCGCCTTCACCGGCAGCCCGTGGTCCTGGTCGGGGCCGTCGGCGAGGGTGAGGCGGATGTAGTACGCGCCGGGGAGCGGGTCGTCGGACCAGCGCTCGGACCAGGGACGCACGGTGCGCAGGGTGCAGGTCAGGGTCACCGAGGCGTCCTGCGCGCCCGCGCGCTGCGTGGGTTCGCCCGAGGCGCACGCCTGGCGGCGGCGCAGCCCGTCGAAGACGTCGAGCTGCCAGGTGGCCGCGCCGTGCCGGAGGGACGCCTCCGGCAGCTGCACGGTGGCCTTCACGGCCGGCCGCTGTCCGGCGCCCGCGGGGAACTGCCAGTAGAGGTAGTCGCCCGTCGAGGCGTTGGCGGTGGCCTGCTGCCCCTGCTCGACGGGGGTGGCGGTGCGGAAGGCGGTGCCCGCCTCGGTCGGGGCGTCACCGGAGTCCGCGGACGGACTCGGGCTCGGGCCGTCCGCGGCGGCCGCGCCGACGGAGCCGAACAGGGCGGCGCCGGCGAGCAGCGCCGCGGCCATCACACGGGTTCCACGCATCAGTTCGCCCTCCACACGGTGACGCGCCAGCGGGACACCCAGCCCCACACCAGCCCGGCGAGCAGTCCGGTCACGGCCAGCACGGCCAGCAGTACCCAGCCCCGGCCGAGGCCGAAGGCGGCCAGGTCGGAGGGGTTGTCGGGGGCCTTGGCCAGGTCGACGGCGAGCTCGACGGGCAGGCCCGGGTCGCGCTTGACGTTCGGCGGGGCGGAGAAGGAGTGGGAGACCTCCAGGCAGACGGTCCGGGCCTCCTTGTCCTTCTTGTCCTCGGCCACGGGGTAGCGCAGGCCGGAGGAGATCACGTCCGTACGGCCGCTGCCCGCGCCCGAACCGCGCACGAGTTCCTGGCCGTTCTCGCCGACGGCTCTGACGAGTACGCCGTAGTCGCGGTCGACCGCGCGGTCGGCGGCCACGCTCACCGAGGTGCGCAGTTCCTGACCCGGCTTCACCTTGACCTGGTACCAGCGGTGCTCGGAGAAGGTCGCGCGGTCGGTCCAGACGCCGGCGCCGAGCTCGGGGGCCTTGGCGCACTCGTTCGCGCCCGTGACGGGCTTCGGGGTCTCGACGGGGGTGTCGGCCCGGCGGACGATCTGCTTGATCTTGCCCGTCATCTGGTCGGTGTGCTGGACCGAGGTGAAGGTGCCGCCGGTCGCCTCGGCGATGCAGGTGAGCTGCTCGCGGGTCTTGTCGTCGTGGGCCAGACCGAGCGTGTCGATCGTCAAGTGCGTGCCCTTGGCGGCGAGTTCGCGCGCCACGTCGCAGGGGTCGGGCTGGCCGCAGGAGTCCTCGCCGTCGGTGATGAGGACGATCCGGCGGGTGCCGCCGTCGGTGCCCAGGTCCTGGTCGGCGCCGCGGAGGGCGTACCCGATGGGCGTCCAGCCGGTGGGCCGGAGGGTGGCGACGGCCGCCTTGGCCTCCGTGCGGTCCACCGGGCCGACGGGGTAGAGCTGCTTGCTGTCCTTGCAGCCGATCTCCTTGTCGTCGCCGGGGTAGGTGGCGCCGAGCGTGCGGATGCCGAGCCGGACTCCGCCGGGGACCGCGTCGATCACTTCGTTGAACGCCTGCTGGGCGGCCGCCATGCGCGACTGGCCGTCCACGTCCCTGGCCCGCATCGAGCCGCTGACATCCAGTACGAGTTCGACCTTCGGAGAGTCCTTCTTGGGGGAGTCCTTCGAAGGTCCGTCGGCGGCGCTCGCCGGGGCGATTCCTACGGCCAGAGCGGCGAGCAGAGCGCATGCGCCCGCCGCCAGCCGTCTTCTGATGATCATCCGAAGATCCTAGTGAGGCCGGGACGGCAGCCCCAAAACGGGAGGAGGGCGCCCCGGGCCCGCGTCCGCCCGTGGTTGACGCACGGTCATCAGGGGTGTGCGGTGGGGTATCCGGAACGGCCCGACGGCCGACGGTGGCCTTGGCCGGCGGCCGGCGCTCCTCGTCCGACAGTTGGTCGAGGAGGACCCTGTCCCGCCCCTTCCCGACTGTGTCGATGTGCGGCTCCGCCGCGGACCCCGCAACACGGCTTCGCCGCGTTGTCCTCAAACTCCCCCAGCTACCTCCCCCGGACTCCGTCCGGGGGGACCCCCAGGAAGTGCCCCCAGGACAGGCTGAATTTCGCGGCCCGTAGTCCGCACACTACGGGCCCGCAGTTCAAAGAAGCACGGTCCGCGCATCCAGCCCGTCCGGCGTTTGAGGACGCGGCCGCAGGCCGCCCCTGCCGCAGGCGGCCCGCAGCCGGGCGGGGGCCCAGGAGCTACTCCTCGCCCTCCAGCTGACCCTCCGTCTCCAGGAAAGCGCGCTTCAACGCCTCCAGCGTGGAAGCGTCCGGCTTCGCCCACATCCCCCGGCTCTCCGCCTCCAGGAGGCGTTCGGCGATGCCGTGCAGGGCCCAGGGGTTGGCCTCCTGGAGGAAGGCCCGGTTCTCGGGGTCGAGGACGTACGTCTGGGTGAGCTTGTCGTACATCCAGTCGGGGACGACCCCGGTGGTGGCGTCGTAGCCGAACAGGTAGTCCACGGTGGCGGCGAGTTCGAAGGCGCCCTTGTAGCCGTGGCGGCGCATCGCCTCGATCCAGCGGGGGTTGACGACGCGGGCGCGGAAGACGCGGGAGGTCTCCTCGACCAGGGTGCGGGTGCGGACCGTCTCCGGGCGGGTGGAGTCGCCGATGTACGCGGCGGGCGCGGTGCCCTTGAGCGCCTTCACCGTCGCGACCATGCCGCCGTGGTACTGGAAGTAGTCGTCGGAGTCGGCGATGTCGTGCTCGCGGGTGTCGGTGTTCTTGGCCGCGACCGCGATGCGCTTGTAGGCGGTCTCCATCTCCTCGCGGGCCGGGCGGCCTTCGAGGCCGCGGCCGTAGGCGTAGCCGCCCCAGACGGTGTAGACCTCGGCGAGGTCGGCGTCGGTGCGCCAGTCGCGGCTGTCGATGAGCTGGAGCAGTCCGGCGCCGTAGGTGCCGGGGCGGGAGCCGAAGATGCGGGTGGTGGCGCGGCGTTCGTCGCCGTGGCGGGCGAGGTCGGCCTGCGCGTGGGCACGGACGAAGTTGTCCTCCGGGCTCTCGTCCAGTCCCGCGACGAGCCGTACCGCGTCGTCCAGGAGCCCGATGACGTGCGGGAAGGCGTCACGGAAGAAGCCGCTGATGCGCAGGGTGACGTCGACGCGGGGGCGGCCGAGCTCGTCGAGCGGGACGGGCTCCAGCCCGTTGACCCGGCGCGAGGCGTCGTCCCACACCGGCCGGACGCCCAGCAGGGCGAGGGCCTCGGCGACGTCGTCGCCCGCGGTGCGCATGGCGCTCGTGCCCCACAGGGAGAGGCCGACCGACTCGGGCCAGCGGCCCTCGTCCGTGCGGTAGCGCTCCAGGAGGGAGTCGGCGAGGGCCTGGCCGGTCTCCCAGGCGAGGCGGCTGGGCACGGCCTTGGGGTCGACGGAGTAGAAGTTGCGGCCCGTCGGGAGGACGTTGACCAGGCCGCGCAGTGGGGAGCCGGAGGGCCCGGCGGGGACGAAGCCGCCGGCGAGCGCGTGCACCGCGTGGTCGAGCTCGTCGGTGGTGGCGGCGAGGCGCGGCACGACCTCCCGGGCGGCGAAGTCGAGGATGTCCGCGACCCCTTGGGGCTGTCCCCCGGCGACGCGGGCGACCGCGGCCGGGTCCCAGTCCGCGTCCTCCATCGCCTGGACGAAGGCGCGGGCCTTCTCCTCCGCCTCGTCCGCCGTCGTGCGCGTCGCGGCGGACTCGTCCAGGCCCAGGGCCTCCCGCAGGCCCGGCAGGGCCGCCGTGCCGCCCCAGATCTGGCGGGCGCGCAGGATCGACAGGACGAGGTTCACACGATCGGCGCCGGCCGGGGCGGAGCCCAGGACGTGCAGGCCGTCGCGGATCTGGGCGTCCTTGACCTCGCACAGCCAGCCGTCGACGTGCAGCAGGAAGTCGTCGAAGCCGTCGTCGTCGGGGCGGTCCTCCAGGCCGAGGTCGTGGTCGAGCTTGGCGGCCTGGATCAGGGTCCAGATCTGGGCGCGGATGGCGGGCAGCTTGGCCGGGTCCATCGAGGAGATGGACGCGTACTCGTCGAGGAGCTGCTCCAGGCGCGCGATGTCGCCGTAGGACTCGGCGCGGGCCATCGGCGGCACGAGGTGGTCGACGAGGGTGGCGTGGGCGCGGCGCTTGGCCTGGGTGCCCTCGCCGGGGTCGTTGACGAGGAAGGGGTAGACGAGGGGGAGGTCGCCGAGCGCGGCGTCGGGGCCGCAGGCGGCGGACAGGCCCGCGTTCTTGCCGGGCAGCCACTCCAGGTTGCCGTGTTTGCCGAGGTGCACCATCGCGTCGGCGCCGAAGCCGCCGTCCTCACGCGCGGCCGCTATCCAGCGGTAGGCGGCCAGGTAGTGGTGCGAGGGCGGCAGGTCGGGGTCGTGGTAGATGGCGATGGGGTTCTCGCCGAAGCCGCGCGGCGGCTGGATGAGGATCAGCAGATTGCCGCGGCGCAGGGCCGCGAGGACGATGTCGCCCTCCGGGTTGCGGCTGCGGTCGAGGAACATCTCGCCGGGCGGCGGGCCCCAGTGCTCCTCGACGGACTCGCGCAACTCCCGTGGCAGCAGGGCGTACCAGCGCTTGTAGTCGGCGGCGGGGATGCGGACGGGGTTGCGGGCGAGCTGCTCCTCGGTGAGCCACTCCTGGTCGTGGCCGCCCGCCTCGATGAGGGCGTAGATCAGCTCGTCGCCGTCACCGGATGCGAGGCCGGGAACGGGCTCGTCCCCGAAGTCGTAGCCCTCCTCGCGCAGCCGGCGCAGCAGGGCGACGGCGCTGGCGGGGGTGTCGAGGCCGACGGCGTTGCCGATGCGGGAGTGCTTGGTGGGGTAGGCGGAGAGGACGAGGGCGAGGCGCTTCCCGGCGGCCGGGATGTGGCGCAGCCTGGCGTGGCGTACGGCGATGCCCGCGACGCGCGCGGCGCGTTCGGGGTCGGCGACGTACATGGGCAGGCCGTCCTCGTCGACCTCCTTGAAGGAGAAGGGGACGGTGATGAGCCGGCCGTCGAACTCGGGGACGGCGACCTGGGTGGCGGCGTCAAGCGGCGAGAGGCCCTCGTCGCTCTCCTCCCACGCGCTGCGCGGTCCGGTCAGGCACAGGGCCTGGAGGATCGGCACGTCGAGGGCGGCGAGGGCGCCGGCGTCCCAGGACTCGTCGTCGCCGCCGGCGGAGGCCGTGGCGGGCTTGGTGCCGCCGGCGGCGAGGACGGTGGTGACGACGGCGTCGGCGGTGCGCAGCTCCTCGACGAGCTCGGGCTCGGGGGCGCGCAGGGAGGCCACGTAGAGCGGCACCGGGACGCCGCCCGCGTCCTCGACGGCGCCGCAGAGGGTGTCCACGAAGCCGGTGTTGCCGCTCATGTGGTGGGCGCGGTAGTAGAGCACCGCGATGCGGGGGCCGTTCGCCCCGGCGCGGGGGGTGCGCTCCAGCGGGCCCCAGGTGGGGGCCGGGGCGGGGGCCTCGAAGCCGTGGCCGGTGAGCAGCACGGTGTCGGAGAGGAAGCGGGCGAGCTGCCCGAGGTTGGCCGGGCCGCCGTGGGCGAGGTAGGCGTGGGCCTCGGCGGCGATGCCGATGGGCACGGTGGAGTGCTCCATCAGCTGGGCGTCGGGCGCCTGTTCACCGGTGAGGACGACGACGGGGCGGTCCCCGGCGAGCAGCAGGTCGAGCCCGTCCTGCCAGGCGCGGACCCCGCCGAGGAGGCGGACGACGACGAGGTCGGCGCCGTCCAGGAGGGCGGGGAGGTCGTCGAGGGCGAGCCGGGCGGGGTTGGCGAGCCGGTACGGGACCGGGCTCCCGTGAACAGCAGCCGCGCGGGCGCTGAGCAGGTCGGTGTCGGAGGTCGACAGGAGAAGGATCACGCGGCGCTCCCCAGGGCGTGGAGGGTCGCCCGGGGCGCGCGGAGCCTGGATGTGCGCATGCTGCGGCTGGCCTTCCTCGGGGTCCGCGCCCCGGGCGGTTGGAGGACGGCGGGAGTTCCTGACTCGCCCGGCGGTGCTGCCGGGCTCACAGTGGCGGGACCGTGCCGGAGTCTCACCGGCTTCCTCCCCTGGCGCCGTCGCTGGCGTTCGGTGCGGGACGGCCAGGTGGGCCGCCCCTTCCGTGAAGCATAGTAAGCGCCGGCGGGAACCGCGGGGGCCGGTGCGGGGAGCACGGTCGTCGGTATGCTCGCCGCCATGTCCGTCACCCCCACATCCGCCTCGGACCGGGATAACTCCGGCGCCGCCGCCGGGCTCCCGGCGCCGCCCCTCCGTACGGGCGGCGACGCGTGTCCCGGCGCGCTGCGACTGCACGCGGCGGACGACGGCGCGCTGGCCCGGGTCCGGCTGCCCGCCGGACTTCTGACGCACCGTCAAGCAGACGTGCTGGCAGGCCTGTCCGAGGAGTCGGGCGACGGGCACCTCGACCTCACCTCGCGCGGGAACATACAGCTGCGCGGCCTCGACCGGGGCTGCGGCGGCGCGTTCGGCGCCGCACTGCGCGCGGCCGGAATGCTTCCTTCCGACGCCCATGAGCGGGTGCGCAACATCGTGGCCTCGCCGCTGTGCGGACTGGACGGAACGGGCCACGGCGACACCCGGGCCTGGGCGCGGGAGCTTGACCGGCTGCTGTGCACGAACCCGGACGTCACCGACCTTTCCGGGCGATTTCTCTTCGGTCTGGACGACGGGCGGGGCGATGTCACGGCCCTCGGTCCCGATGTGACCTTGCTCGCAGCCGAGGGCGAACAGGCGGTGCTCGGCTACGGAACCTCCGCTTCCGGCCTGGGGATCGCCGCCGCGGACGCGCCGCGGGCCGCCGTGCTCGCCGCCGAGTGGTTCCTGGCCGAGGTGCGCGCCCGCGGCGGAGCGGCGTGGCGCGTCAAGGACCTGCCGGAGGAACACCGGCCGCGCGTCGGCCCGTTGGCCGACCGGCTCGCCGCCGCGGGGATCGGCTCCCGGCCCGCCGTGCTCGCCCCGCCGCCGGGCACGCCGGTGGAACCCGGCCTGGTCACCGGCCCGCACGGGCGCGCCGCGCTCTCGGTGGCGGCGCCTCTCGGACGGCTGACCGCCGCTCAGTGGCGGCTGATCGCCCGCACCGCGGCCGAGGCCGGCGACGGGGAACTGCGGATGACGCCCTGGCGCGGCATCGTCGTCCCCGGGCTGGGCGCCGCGGCGGCCCCGGCGCGGCTGGCGGCCCTCGCGGACGCCGGTCTCATCACCTCCGCCGACTCCCCCTGGCACCGGGCGGGCGCCTGCGCGGGCCGCCCCGGCTGCGCGAAGTCCCTCGCGGACGTACGGGCGGACGCGGCGGCCTGTCTCTCGGGGCAGCCCTCCGGCGGACTGCCGGTGTACTGGTCCGGGTGCGAACGAAGGTGCGGCCGTCCCGGTGGCGCCTGGGTGGATGTCCTGGCGACCCGCGCGGGGTATGACGTCACCGTGCGGGGCGGGACCGGGGGCGGCACGGCACGGGCGGTGACGGCGGCGGAGTCCGCCGCGGCGGTGGCGGCGGCGCGCGCGACGACATGAGCAGCACATCACCCTCCACATACCCACCCACACACCCACTCGGCGAAACCAGCAAGCGAGGCAGCGTGTTCGAGTACGAGAAGGACGGGGCGTCCATCTACCGCCAGTCCTTTGCCACCATCCGGGCCGAGGCCGACCTCGGCGGGCTGCCGCCCGACGTCGGCCAGGTCGCGGTGCGCATGATCCACGCCTGCGGGATGGTCGACCTGGTACGGGACCTCGCCTACAGCCCCCAGGTGGTGGCCCGCGCGCGGGCGGCACTGCGCGCGGGCGCGCCGATCCTGTGCGACGCCAACATGGTCGCGAGCGGCGTCACCCGCAAGCGGCTGCCCGCGGACAACGAGGTGCTCTGCACCCTCGCCGACCCGGCCGTGCCGGAGCTCGCGCGGAGCATGGGCACCACGCGCAGCGCGGCCGCGCTGGAGCTGTGGCGGGAGAAGCTCGACGGGGCGGTGGTGGCCGTGGGCAACGCGCCGACGGCCCTGTTCCGCCTGTTGGAGATGGTGCGGGACGGCGCTCCGCGCCCGGCCGCGGTCATCGGCATCCCGGTGGGCTTCATCGGCGCCGCCGAGTCCAAGGAGGCGCTGGCCGACAGCCCGTTGGGCCTGGAGTACCTGGTGGTGCGGGGGCGGCGCGGCGGCAGCGCCATGGCCGCGGCCGCGATCAACGCGATAGCGAGCGAGGAAGAGTGAGCGAGCAGCAGACTCCGGCGACCGGCCGGCTGTACGGGGTGGGGCTCGGCCCCGGCGACCCGTCCCTGATGACCGTACGGGCCGTCGAGGTCATCACATCGGCCGACGTCGTCGCGTACCACAGCGCCCGCCACGGCCGCAGCATCGCGCGTTCGATCGCCGAACGCCACCTGCGCGCCGACCACATCGAGGAGGCGCTGGTCTACCCGGTCACCACGGAGACCACCGACCACCCCGGGGGCTACCGGGGCGCGATGGAGGAGTTCTACGAGGAGGCCGCGGCGCGGCTCGCCGCGCACCTGGACGCCGGGCGCACGGTCGCGGTGCTCGCCGAGGGCGACCCGCTCTTCTACAGCTCGTACATGCACATGCACAAGCGGCTCGCCGACCGCTATCCCACCGAGGTGATCCCCGGCGTCACCTCGGTCAGCGCGGCCGCGGCCGCGCTCGGCACCCCGCTGGTGGAGGGCGAGGAGGTGCTGACGATCCTGCCGGGCACGCTGCCCGAGGAGGAGCTGACGGCCCGTCTGGCATCGACGGACTCCGCCGTGGTGATGAAGCTGGGACGGACGTTCCCGACGGTGCGGGGCGCGCTGGAGCGTTCCGGGCGGCTGGCGGACGCGCGGTACGTGGAGCGCGCCACGATGGCCGGGCAGCGCACGGAACGGCTGGCGGACGTGGCTCCGGACTCGGTGCCGTACTTCTCGGTGGCGGTGCTGCCGAGCCGCGTTGACGTAGCTCCGGAGACGGAGACGGCCGGGCGGGGCGAGGTCGTGGTGGTCGGCCTCGGTCCGGCCGGTCCGCTGTGGCTGACGCCGGAGGCGCGGGGCGAACTGGCGGCCGCGGACGACCTGGTCGGCTACAGCACGTACATCGACCGGGTACCGGCCCGGCCCGGCCAGCGCCGGCACCCCTCCGACAACAAGGTCGAGTCCGAGCGCGCCGAGTTCGCGCTGGACCTCGCCCGGCAGGGGCGGCGGGTCGCCGTCGTGTCCTCCGGCGACCCGGGGGTCTTCGCGATGGCGACGGCCGTGCTGGAGGTCGCCTCGGAGGACCCGTACCGCGAGGTCCCGGTGCGGGTGCTGCCCGGGATGACGGCCGCCCACGCCGCGGCGTCCCGGGCGGGCGCGCCGCTCGGTCACGACTACGCGGTGATCTCGCTGTCGGACCGGCTGAAGCCGTGGGAGGTCATCGCGGAGCGGCTGCGCGCCGCGGCGGCGGCCGACCTGGTACTGGCCCTCTACAACCCCGGCTCCCGCAGCCGCGTCTGGCAGGTCGGCAAGGCACGCGAGCTGCTGCTGGAACACCGGACGCCGGACACACCGGTGGTACTGGGCCGTGACGTGGGCGGACCGGAGGAGAGTGTGCGCATCGTCCGCCTCGGCGAACTCGACCCGGCGGACGTGGACATGCGGACGATCCTCCTCGTCGGCTCGACCCAGACCCGCGCGGTACGCCGCGGCCCGGACGACACGGAGATCGTCTGGACCCCGAGAAGGTACCCGGAACGCTGATCCACCCAGTTCCGCTGGGTGCGGGCGCGGGCCTCCAGGCCGGCGCGGGTGTCGGCGTACTCCTCGTAGGCCTCGCGGGCGTGCCTGCGGGCGGT